>DASSJP010000254.1:0-6487 GCA_035691165.1 Rubrobacter sp. | reverse complement strand
ATGGCGTGCTCGTGGCCATGCACGACGAGACCCTCGACCGTACGGCACGGCCGACGGCGGAGTCGCAACCCGGCGACTGCACGGGCCTCGTCCGTGAGAAGACGCTAGCCCAGATCAAGACCTGTGACGTGGGCAGCTGGTTCAACGAGACATACCCGCAATATGCCAGGCCAGAGTACGTGGGATTGAAGATCCCGACGCTCGAGGAGGTCTTCCAGCGCTACGGCAAGAGGGTCAACTACTACATCGAGACCAAGAACCCCGAGGCGGACCCGGGCATGGAAGAACAACTGCTGCGCCTGATGGACGAATATGGGCTCACCAAGCCAGCCGCAAAGCACTGGCAGGTCCTGATCCAGTCCTTCAGCCCAACAAGCCTCCAGAAGATCCACGCACTGAACCCCTCGCTGCCCCTGATCCAACTCTACTCCAGCACCGAGACGAGCGAGACGATTCAGGCGCAACTCGACCTCGTGCAAACCTACGCCGTCGGGATAGGCCCTTCGAAAACGGACGTTGACGCCGCGCTCGTC
Source organism: Rubrobacter sp. (assembly GCA_035691165.1). Lineage (GTDB taxonomy): Bacteria > Actinomycetota > Rubrobacteria > Rubrobacterales > Rubrobacteraceae > Rubrobacter_D. The sequence goes on along the minus strand of DASSJP010000254.1, from coordinate 5,954 downwards.
GAGGCGTCGCACGCCCGCTGCCTGTACATTCATCCATACACGGTCAACGAGACGGCTGAGATGCAAACCTTGATCTCTCTCGGCGTCGACGGCATGTTCACCAACTTCCCCGACCGTCTCGATGCGCTGCTCGGCAAGGACGCGGCACCAGGCATGACCGGCGCGAAGCTCGCCTCGGAAGCGTCAGCGACCTGCCGCGCCGGGAACTAGAGGAAGGAGCGTTCGATGTTCTACAGAAGCGCAGTAATAATCGTCGCGGCACTTGCCGCACTGCTGGTGACGGCACCTGTCCTCGCCGCGCCGCAGCAATCAGGAGACACCACGACTACCACCTTCGTCGCCAAGAAGAGCGGCGAGGCGTTGCTCGACCTCACGGCTTCAGCGCCAGGCACAGACTGGGGCAAGTCAGGCAGCGAGTCGGCTGTCGTCACCGTGACGCTCGACGGCGAGTACAACCAGGACGTCGTCCTCTTCGCCGGTGAACAACGTTTCACCTACCAGCTCGCGCTCGGGACCGTCGGTGCCGGGCGGCATACGGTAGAAGTCGCCTTCAACAAAGAGAAGTCACCTGCGGGGGCCACGGGAGCTCAGATCCAGAACCTCTCCACACAGGTCGTTTCCGCGAAGGACCCCGCATCACTCGCGTACCGGTACTCGCCTATCCTCTATGGCAGGAACCTCCCTGAGATACCAGGGCAGTACGAGAACAACTATACGGACGTGCCCCTGATCACGTACCACACGACGAGCACCGACCCTGTGAGCGGCAACACTACCATCGAGTACACGGTGATCTGGTCGAACGAGGACGGCGGGACGAACACCCCTGCCCTCATGGCCCGCTGGGGACGCTCGACGGACATCGAGTGGATCTACCGCGTAACCCTCGACCCGCAGAACAACATTGTCTCCGAGGTCTACCAGGCTCCCAACCACGCCACCCTCCCGTTCACAGGCGCGAAAGAAGGCAACCACCCGCTTCTCCAAACCTCGACCTCGAACAACAACCTCACGCAGGTCAATGACCCCACCCTCAGTAGCGGCTACCGCTTCTTCATGGACCCGTCTCAGGCCCTGCCTGACAACAGGGCCAGAGAGGTCGTCATGGACGAGAATCGCTGGAGCTACCAGATCATGGCCAAAGAGATGGTCAGGGAGGGCAAGATCGAAGCCACCCCAGACCCAGCGACGCCGGAGGTCTCAGACCAGCGCAACTACCTCTATTTGGAGATAGATAAGGACACCACCTACGGGACGCCGCCGTCATCAGGGAACTGGGTCGGTACCGCCGTCGCCGTCAAGCTCAAGGGCGATAACACATGGTACACATCGAACCACGACATCCCGGACTGGTCGATCCAGCGCGACATCCCCGCAGCGACCACGGTCGAATTGCCACCTGGCACCACGGTGAACGACGTAAAAGCCATAAAGGTCTTCGCCGTACCCGTTGACACGAACCCGGGTGACGCCACGCCGGCACCGGACGACTACCGCATCGACTTCACGGACATAAACAGGGCCTTCTTCCTTGACAGCACTTACCTGCCAGGAGCTTCGTTTATCGACTGGAGTGGCAACGTCGTGCTCACGCCGCAGAAACCGGAGGCGATCGTCTGGCAGTCTCGATGACCTGATACGGAAACAGATCTCGCCCCGCGCGACGACGGGCGGAGCCGGCGACCTTGTCCGGCTCTACCCTTCGCACCTTTCTCGTGTCGAGGGTAGAGGCAAACGTGGTAGCGCGGGGGCGACCAGACGCTTAACATGGATTTTACTGCCTTGAAACACTGGCTACGGGTTCCCCTGCTTAACTTACGCAGGCTAGTGATCAGCCCGTAGCAAGGAAGACAAAAGGGGAGGACCGGGATGAGTAACAGGTTGGGGTGGAGCGGACTACTGGCTGCTCTTGGCGCGGCGCTCGCATTCGCTGTGGCGCTTGTGTGGGCAGCTAGCGCACAGTCTGCGCCAGGGCAGGAGTTCGATCTGCAGGCTCACCGCGGCGGGCTTGGCCTGAGGCCTGAGAGCACGCTCAGCTCGTTCGGCAACGCGATGCAGCTCGGGGTGAGCACGCTCGAACTGGACGTCCAGATCACCGAGGACGGCGTCGCCGTCGTCACCCACGACCGTCAGATCAGCGGGGTGAAATGCCAGGACACCGCCCCAGCGTTCCCCGGCGACCCCGAGTACCCTTACGTCGGCAAGTACATCAAGACCCTGACGCTCGCGCAGGTCAAGACGCTCGACTGCGGCACTCGCCGTCCCACTGACCCTAACGACCCCTTCGTGAAGACAATGGAGATGGTCCCTGGCTCGAAGATGCCCAAACTGACCGAGGTCTTCGACCTCGTGAAGCGTTACGGGGCCGACGACGTCAAGCTCAACGTCGAGACCAAGGTCGAGGCCGGCGCGCCCGAGGAGACGGCGCCGCGCGAGCAATTCGTGCAGGTGGTCGCGCACGACGTCCGCGAGGCAGGCATGATCGACCAGGTGACGATCCAGTCCTTCGACTGGGGCGCCCTGATGCGTATGCGCGAGGTCGAGCCGCGCCTGCCCATCGTCGCCCTGACGAACAGGGACTTCCTGCAGTGTGGCCAACCAGGCAAGTCTCCCTGGCTCGGCGGCATAGACGCCGACAAGTATGACTGCGACCTTGTGCGCGCAGCCGACTCCTTCGGCGCCGACGCCATCTCGCCGGTGCACGGCTTCCCCCAGAACGGGACGGTGAGCGACCCCAACTATGAGCCTTACGTAACCAGCAAGATGGTCGATGATGCCCACGCTGCCGGCATGAAGGTCATCCCATGGACGATCGACGACAGGCCGACGATAGAGAAGCTCATGGACGACGGCGTGGACGGCATAATCACCGACTACCCAGACAGGCTGCGCGAGATCATGGCCGACCGGGGCTTCGCGCTACCTGAGCCCGTTCCTTCTCCTTTCGACGTGCAGGCCCACCGCGGCGGTCGCATGTACAGGCCAGAGAACACGCTGGCAGCCTTCAACTACGCGCTGAAGAATCCCGACGTCTCGACGCTGGAGCTCGACACAGGCGTCACGGAGGATGGGTACCTCGTCGTCGCACACGACCGCTTTGTCAGCCCGCGCGTGTGCAAGGACACGGCCCCCGTGAAGCGAAATGACTCCGAGTACCCCTACGTGGGCGATCTCATCAACCATCTGACGCTGGCGCAGATAAAGACACTCGACTGCGGCTCTATAAAACAGCCGAACCTGCCCAAGCAGCAGACTGTGCCTGGCGAGAAGATGCCAACCCTCGCCGAGGTCTTCAAGGCGGTCAAGGAGAGCGGACGTAGCGACGTCGGGCTCAATATCGAGACCAAGATCAGCCCGATTGCCCCTCACGACACAGTCAAACCCGAAGTCTTCGCGAGCAAGCTGGTCAAAGAGATCCAGGCCGCAGGCATGACCGGTCGGACGACGATCCAATCCTTCGACTGGCGCACGCTGCGCGAGTCGCGCAAGCTGGATCCAAGGATACTGACGGTCGCCCTCGTCTGGCAATACGGCCCCAAGGAGTGCAGTTCTCTGGCCGACGAGTGCTCCCTGCGCGCGGTCTACAATGACCCGAGCGTGAAGAGCCCGTGGACCGCTCCCCAGGACTGGTGGCAGGTCAAGGACCTCGGTAAGCTCGTGCAAGGAGTGGGAGCCTCCACGGTCTCGTCCAACTGGCAGGTGCACGACCCCCATCAGGGCACGGTCGCTTCGGATGACTGGTATCTGCGTGAGGACCCTGCGTACTATCACGGCCCGACGGTACCCGAGCTGCAGGCCCAGGGTATCAAGGTCGTACCGTACACCATCAACGACGAGCCGACGATGCAGCGGGTCATCGACCTCGGCGTCGACGGCATTATCAGTGACGACCACGAACTACTGATCGAGGTCGCCAAGCGCAACGGACTGCGCTGAAGCGTCGAAAGCAGCTCGTAACTCGGAGCCCTCCTCGAACATAGTGGGGAGGGCTCCCTTTCCGAGCCTGCAAATCCGCTTCTGTAGTTCTCAGGAGAGGCCGACTTTTTGCGCAGAATTTACCGGCCCTCAACACCACGGACTTCGCAGCCTGCTAAATTACGCGTCGAGGGGTTCGACCCGCTGTTTCGTAGGATCAATAAACTTGGGAGGATACAGGTGGTTGGAGAGAGGTTAAGTTCGGTTCTGTTGCCGATTACGCTTGCGCTGGCTTTCGTCTTCGCCATGACGCTGGTGTGGACGGCGAGCGCGGAGTCGAAAGCAGGAAAACCGGTGCCCGAGGACAGGATCGCGGACGTCCAGCTACTCGGCGTGAACGACTTCCACGGCAACCTCCAGTCGCCCCGGACTCTGCCCTACAACGGGACGCAGGTGCCCGTAGGCGGTGCTGAGTACCTCGACGCCTACCTCGACAAATACGAGGCCCAGAACCCAGACCGCACCATCAGGGTGCACGCCGGTGACATGGTCGGCGGGTCGCCGCTCATCTCCAGCTACTTCCACGACGAGCCGACCATCTACGCCGCGAACAACATGGAGTTCGACGTCGGCACCCTTGGCAACCACGAGTTCGACGAGGGCAGCGAGGAGATGCTGCGCCTGATCAACGGCGGACAGCGCAACGACGGCCTCCAGTTCAAAGACGGCCCAGACGGCCAGCCTGTCAACACCTCGGACCCCAGTTTTCCAGGCGCTAACTTCCCGTATATAGCGGCGAATACCCAGTACAAGGACTCAGGGAAGACCGTCCTGCCGCCGTACCAGATCATCAAGCGTGACGGGGTGGAAGTCGGCTTCATCGGAGTGACCACGCTGGAGACGCCGAGCATCGTCGTTCCTGACGCCGTCGCGCCATTCCGCTACACGGACATCTCAGACACGGTCAACAAGTACGTTAATGAGCTGCAGAACCAGGGCGTCCAGACCATCGTTGTGCTAGCGCACGCAGGCGGCTTCTACGACAGCAACGCCAAGAGGGTTACGGGCGAAGTCTTCGACGAGACCGCCCAGATGAGCGACGACGTTGACGTGGTCGTAGCCGGCCACTCGCACACCAGACTCGACGACTGTGTCGACGACCAGTCCGGGGCCACCCGCACCGCCGAGCCCGGCGGCTGCGCCGAGGACAAGCTCATCGTGGAGGCCTTCAGCTACGGCACGGCCTTCGACGCCATCGACATGAAGATAGACCGCAGGACGAAGGATGTGATCTCCTCCTCCGCGAGCATCGTCAGCACCTACCAGAGAGATGAGAAGGGCAATCAGTTGGTACAGCCCGATCCAGAGACCGCCGCGCTCGTCCAGGACTACAAGGCCCGTATAGCACCCGTGGCGAACAGGGTCGTCGGCACCGCCGCAGAGGACATCACGCGCGACACGACACCTGCAGGCGAGAGTGCGATGGGAGACCTGATTGCCGACGCCCAGCGCAAGTATCCAGGCAGGGAGACACCCCTGCCTCCCGCGGACTTCGCCTTCATGAACCCGGGCGGCATCCGCGATGATCTGTATCGTAACGAGACGTACGCCGGCGAGGGCTACGGTGAGATCACCTACGGCGAGCTCTTCGGGGTGCAGCCCTTCGACAACCAGGTCGTCAGGATGAAGCTGACGGGGGATCAGATCTACCGCGTCCTCGAACAGCAGTTCAGATCTGACGGCAGCAGCCGTATCCTCCAGGTGAGCGGCCTGAAGTTCTCGTACAACACCACGAACCCCATCGGCCAGAAGATCACGAGCGTAACGTTGCCAAACGGCAGCCAGCTCGACAGGAACGCCACCTACACCGTGGCCGCCAACACCTTTATCGCCACAGGCGGCGACGGGTTCACGGTCTTCAAGGAGGGGGCGAACCCGCAGACCCTCGGCAGCGACCTTGACGCCCTGGAGGCTCACATCCAGAGTCTGCCAGATCCCTTCACCGCCCCGAACCCGGCGACGGAGCAGAGAATCACCAG
>DASSJP010000253.1:0-3740 GCA_035691165.1 Rubrobacter sp. | reverse complement strand
GTTCTGGGGACCAAAGGCGCTCGGCATAAGGGCCGGTGCTCTCGACGGTTCGCCAGATAATCGCGGTTCTATGCGGCGGGGATGGTATAGGCCGCAATCATGGCCGATCTGGATGTCCACGAACCCTTACATCAGCGCCTGACCGAAAGAAATCGTGCCTCGGGTACGAAGGCGTTTGTGTCAGCCTCCTCCCAAATGCGAACCTCTCCCGATATCAAGCCGGATCCCGATCAAAATACCTCCCCCCTCGTCAAACTGCCCCACCAATAGCAAATGATTCCCATTAACTAATAACAAGAATTGTTCTTGATTTATTGCCAAGGATAGTTAGAATATTGAGATGGGTTATACATCGCACATTCGGGAGGCGGATTTTTGGCGGCTTGGCTAGAGCGGTTGGGGCTTGGGGGCCGGGAGATGACGTCATCGGGTCACAGCAAGAACTTCGTGCTGCGGGTTGTACAGCCGAGTCTTGTGGGGTTGATGGACGGGTCTGTCTCGACGCTGGCGCCGTTATTTGCGACGGCGTTTGCGACGGGGAGTACGAGGGTCACGTTTCTGGTCGGGCTTGCGGCTGCGGTTGGGGCTGGGATCAGCATGGGCTTCTCGGAGGGGCTCTCGGATGATGGGTCGCTCACTGGCCGCGGGAATCCATTCTTGCGGGGTGCGATCACTGGTCTCGCGACGTTCGTCGGAGGCATACTGCACACTATGCCTTTCCTCATACCGCATGTTCAGTTGGCCCTCTACGTGGCGTTCGGGGTCGTGGGCTTCGAGTTGCTCGCCATCTCCTTCATCCGCTACCGCTACTTCGACATGAGCTTCCTCATGTCTGCGCTTCAGGTCATCCTCGGCGGCGCGCTCGTCTTCGCCTCAGGCATCCTGATCGGGAGCGCTTAGAAGGTACCGGCGCTCTTCAGCGGTAGCAACGATGCGCCCATTCGAAGTCGAGAAAGTCAATCATAGGGTCGCTGAAGAAAACTAGAGAATAGCGATACGAACATAGCATTGCTCACTTCTTCGCGTGCGGGAGGGCTGCACATGCGCCGAGGTGAGCTATAGGCTCGACTGGTCCTGTCCGAAAACAGTCTTATCTATGGTACCGGCGAGAGGAGACACAGGGTGAAGTGGTCAATTACGGTAGGAGCGTCGCTTGTGCTGGCTATTCTTCTGGCGCAGTTGGCCACGCATACGATATCCGCAAAGGCAGCCACCGCAGACCAATCATCCGGGCGGCAGACAAGAGCGGAGGACTTTGACCGCGCTGTTGCTCTAATGGAGGAGCACATGCGGGTGACGAGAGACGGGACGTTGGCGCTTGACCGAAAAGCGCTCACAGGAGAAATCAAAGACGGAGCTGCGAGGAGAATCAAGCCCAGAACCTTCACCAATCTCGAGGAAGCTCTGGCACACACGAACGCCGCCCTGCGGGCGAACAGGATGGAAGCATCAGATGTGTTCGGTTCGAGCGAGATAGATCCTTCCATCCAGAAGACCAGTTTTACAACCATGGGCTGTCGCGGAAGAAACGGGTACGAGGACTTTTGGTGGGGAAGGAGAAGTTACCTGGACGATTGCCGAACGCACACGCTGGTGGATGCGTTGAGGGCCGGCGCCAGCATTTGCGGTGCGCTCCCTTCGATACAGACACGCCTATGCGCTCTGCTAGGCGGTGTGGGGGCGATCTATATCGCCCGCGTCGATCGTCGCGGAGGGCACGACGGTATTTACATCAACTGGTCCCCCACGCTCCGTGTTATCTACGCGATCCGCTCCCAGTAGTTGTTCCCGACGAGCGACAACTTCTATTCTTTTCCTGAGTCACCGCGCAGGCGGGACGACTCAGGACCACCCCATTGGAGGGAATGATGCGGCGCTTTACTGCAGAACCCACCCGCCATCCCATAGCCTGGCTCTTGATACCCGCCGGCCTACTGCTGATAGTGTCGGCCTTTACCTCGGCGGAAGGCTCCTCGAGCCTGGTGTTCCTGGCGCTTGGCCTGGGGCTTGCAGCAGACGGGGTGGCCGAGGTTCTTCCTACCCGGCAGATGACGGCCGTCGTGGGTTTGCGCATCGTGAGCGTCGCTGCCTTCTGTGTGGCTTTTGTGACGGCCATAATAAGGATAGTCTTAAGGCTCGTCCTCTCGTAACGGGTGACCAGGGTCAGTCGAATCACACTTCCCTTGCCAAACCAGCCGTCCGGGTTCTTGATTGCAGCTGGCCAGATCTATTTGAACATAGATGTTGGACGCCTAGCAGTTTCTGACAGGTAACTGACTACGTCTGTGATGGTGGCGGTCAGAAATTCGCGTCGCCCTTCACCCAATCCAGAGGTGAGTCCGGGAGCCTGACCAGGTACTTCTGCGTTTCCTTGCCACTATCACCACTGAAAGAACCGCTGTCGCTTGGGCATCTTTGCCTCGTACCTGGACCTTCAACGGAAAAGGTAATGGAGTGAGTTGTGTGCTGAAGGTACTTTAGTCATAGTTCCATCGGTGCTTACCCCGTGCGCGGCAGCATAGACTCCAGCGAGTTTGTCGGCCGCTGTCTGTAGCGCGGGCAAATTAGGGTCGCCTGGTTTTGTGCGGGTGACATGCGCCACAGCGTATGCTCGGGCGAGCGAGTCTGCAGCGGCGGCCCAGGCAAGGATGCCAACTCCTACAAGTCATATGAGGGCGATCTTTACCGGCTCAGTAATTTCCAGTACGTCCAAACCCTGCAATATGGCCGATGCGCCAGCGAGGGCAGCGGCGATTGCCGCCGAGAACCCAGCGGCCGACGTGAACGGCGTTCCCGGCGTATCGATCACCCGGATCATTCGTGCTGCTACTGCTTGAATTGAACAAACTCATCATGAAGTTCCTCCTCACCTGCCTTGACCCCGTTAGACTCGACAGTGATGAATCTAGGATGAATTGCGGATGAAGACTTTGGTATTTATCTCACGATGAGCTACGCCCTGGCGTTGGCACCTTTTAGCCAGAGCCTGGTAGCGAGGATGAGCGAGACATTCGATACCCAAATCCGTGCCTCTATAAGAGTCGCTGGCTCACTCTATGTCCTGTACGGGCATCCAGACTACCGCCATGCCTCCGAGCATCCTTGTAAAGCGTCGTGATCAGGCACTTCTTCTAGGGACGGTAGGCAGGCTAACCGAACGTCCGGAGAAAGTGGTCGATGATCCTTTCTTCCACTTCGATCAGTGGGACCTCGCGGTCAAGCTCGCGGTTAAGGCTGGTGACGCCGAACTCCTTGATGCCGCAGGGTGTGATGCGCTCGAACCAGGAGAGGTCGGTCTTCACGTTCAGGGCGAAGCCGTGGGAGGTGATCCAACCCGACGAAAACTTCACGCCGATGGCGGCGATCTTGTTCTCCCCGACCCATACGCCCGTGTACTCGGGGTGGTGCCAGCCTTCGAGTCCGTAGTCCATAAGTACTCTTATGAGTACGTCTTCCAGCGCGCGGAGGTAGGCGTGGGTGTCGCGTAGCTTGAGGCGCAGGATCGGATAACCCACTATCTGCCCGGGTCCGTGGAAGGTCGCGTCCCCTCCCCTGTCGCTCCAGAACACCTCGGCCCCCAGAGCCCGAAGATATTCTTCCCCTCCGCCCAAATTCCCTGCGTCCTTCGCAGCCCGCCCGACCGTGAAGACAGGAGGATGCTCACAGAGGATGAAGGTGTCAGAGATCTCATCGCCTTTTCGGAGCCGCACCAAGTCCTTCTGGAGGTCCCAGGCCTCGGC
>DASSJP010000252.1:0-3045 GCA_035691165.1 Rubrobacter sp. | reverse complement strand
CACGAGATGCCGTCTCCATGGTCATTGCACCCTCGATCGTGACTCGCCTCCGGCATCGGCGGGCACCTGCCTGGGCTTGCGCGACAGGTCGCGCGCTCCGTAGACGAGCACCACAACGATGGCCGCGATCCACAGTACGATGGCTGGCATGAGGTTAGTGTGCACGTTGACTGCGACGGCCTCGGCCGCAATGGGTGGCTCGACTGAGTACTCGGGTATGGTCTTCCACAGCCCCCCGGAAGCATTCATGACGGCGTGGAAGAACATAGCCATGAGCACGCTCCCCCCCGTGCTGTTGAAGACCCAGGTGATGAGGACCGCGAACGGGACGATGTATAGCAAGAATATGAGGAAGGGCAGGTTGCTGTAGTGAGTGTCGGGGTTGAAGAACACCGGCAGGTGCCACAAGGTCCACATCACTCCCAGGATCAAGCTTGCGAGGAGGGCACTGTAGCGCGCCTGCAACGCGGGAAGGGCGTAGCCTCTCCAGCCCACCTCCTCACCCAGCGCGACGGTGATCATCATGTAGACGGACACGAACACCAACGTGGGCAGCGCCCCGATCAGCAACCCGAGGCCTGGCGGCTGGCCGCCCAAAGCCACGTGCAGCGTGATCGCGACCAGCGTGATCACGAGCGGTCCAAGGATGGCCACCCCGTACCAGATGGGTGCCACGCGCCAACGCACGACCCGGCCGAGCAAAGAGCGCAGCCCCGCCCGTCCACCCTCCTGGGCGGTAACCACCACGGCGGCCAACAGCGGGCCGAAGGCGCCGAGGAACGTTGCAGGTACGGGGAGCGGCGAGATCAGGCCCCGCGCTTCGAGCGCCGCCGGTACCCACAAGACCCAGGTGAACGCGAAGGCCAACACGAAGTACTTCAGCGGGAAGGCTCTCGTCGTCGCGCGGGACGGTGCTGCGGTGATGGTTGCCATTTTCTTGTCTCCTTTCTCGCTCTGATTGGTCCCGGATCGCCGCGCTGGAACCCGGACACGGCGATCCGGAGAGGTTGGGTTATTGCACCCTCGGTTGCACTTGGACACCTACCGTCTCGGCGGAGGCCCGGGTGGAGGGTTGGCGCAGCACGCTCCAGGCCATCCACGCCCCGCCTATCACCAGCAGCACGGCGCCGGCGGGCACGGTCGGAGGGGTGGCGTTGGCGCCAATCGTCATCGCGTACACCAGGCCGAAGATGTACATCAACACAGGCGCGGCTGCCCAGAGGGCTCCCGCCCACTTTGGCAGTATCCCAGAACGCCAGACGGCCACCCCCAGGAGCACGTTGCCCACGAACCCGAGCAGGATTGACACCACGAAGGTCGCCGTCTGTGCGATAGCAGCGAGGCTGGTGGGCAGCTTGGAATACTCCTCTATGCCAGCCAGGTACGCCTGCCCCTCCACGGGCGCGGCGAAGGTAGAGACTCCACCGATCGTCAGGAATAGGGCGTGACCAAAGACGGCGATGACCACAGCTACCAACCCCATGCGTCCGGCACGGCTTCTGGTTAAGTAGGCTCCAAGGGCAAACGTACCGAAGATCACGAAGACGATGCCGAGGATGCTGAGGAGCAGGTGCTTCAGCACGTAGCCGTCGGTGGTGACGAAGCGAGACCAGGCCTCGTAGTGGGTACTCGGGTCGGGTTGGGGATCGAGGCTCGAAAAGAAGGTCAGTACTCCGTAGAGGGGCAGACCCAGCAGGCCGACGCCGATCCACCTGTTTATGCTCGTTGCGCTCATCAGCAGCTCCTTTCACTTTCGTCCCTTTATTAGGGTTATGGGCAGCCTACGGCGTGCGGTATCCCGCCGTCATGAGACAGAGTCCCGATCAGGCCGGGAAGAATGTCCCGACTATTGTGATCGTCGATCAAATCGACGCGCCGGTGCGGACCGCAGCCGGAGATAGTCTCTAGAGCGTGTCAGGCCTTGGGGCCTACCGCCTCTTCGTAGGCGTGCCCGAACCTGTAGAGGGTCGCTTCGTCGAAGAGCCGTCCGATGAGTTGAAGTCCCACGGGAAGGCCGGAATTCGTGGTACCACAAGGTACGGAGAGGCTCGGGTGACCCGTCAGGTCGGTCGGTCCGGTGAAACGGGTCAGCGCCGAACGGACGTTTTCCTCGTAGCCTCCGATGCTGACATCGCGTTGCCCGATCTCCGTCGCCGCGATCGGGAGGGTCGGGGTGAGGAGCACGTCCACACTGTCCAGGGCGCGGTCGAACTCATCCGTGGCGAGCATCCCTCGCTGCCGGGCGTTCGCGTAGCGGTACGCTTTCGGGCGCTCGCCGTCCATCAGGCGCTCGCGGACCTCTTCGCCGAACTTCTCGGGCTCGTTCTTGAGGCGTTCCTCGTGCACGGCGTAGGCTTCTGCTGCGAGGATCAGTCGCTGCGCTTTGAGGGTGTCCCGGAGGTTGGGTATCTCGACCTCCATCACCTCAGCACCGAGGGAGGCGAAGACCTCCGCCGCCTCCCTGATGCGCGCCTCCACTTCCTCATCGACGTGCTCGAAGTAGAAGCTCGAAGGGAGTCCGATCCCGGCTCTCCTGAGGCCGCGTTCGAGGTCCCTCGTAAAGTCCTCGGCAGGCCGGTCTACGGAGTGAGGGTCCTCCGGATCATGGCCGGCAAGAGCGTTCAACATCATGGCGTTGTCGCTGACGGTGCGGGTGAGGGGGCCGACGTGGTCGAGGCTCCAGCAGAGCGGAAAGACGCCACTCTTACTCACGCGCCCGAAGGTCGGCTTCATGCCGACGGTGCCGCAGAGGGCCGCCGGTATACGGATGGAGCCTCCCGTGTCAGAGCCGAGCGCGCCGTAGCACAGCCCGGCAGCTACCGCAGCCCCCGAACCGCCGCTGGAGCCGCCAGTGATCCTGCGCGTGTCGTGAGGGTTTCGCGTCGGCCCGAAGTACGAGCGGTCGCCGGTCGGGCCGTAAGCGAACTCGTGGGTGTTGGTCTTGCCGATCAGGACGGAGCCCGCCTCTTCCAGCTTGCGGGCGACCGTCGCACTGTAGTCGGGGACGTGCTCAGCGAAGAAGGCTGAACCCATCGTGGTCCTGAC
>DASSJP010000251.1:0-2473 GCA_035691165.1 Rubrobacter sp. | reverse complement strand
GTAGCGGACACCGAGGAGCTCGTGGACGTGCGGGTGGACGAGCTAATAGACTGGATGGTCGACAGGAACCTCTAGCAGTGGCGCATGGTCGTCGATTACGTAAACCGCCGCCGCCAGGCCGACTACGACGAGCGTCTGATCGGGGAGGTCGGCGATAGCTTTGAGTACAACCGGGGACAGCTCCTCCAGTCAGTGGGCAAGAACGCCCAGAACGTCGTTCACCGCTACGACCGCGAGCGCGAATCGGAGCAGCTCGCCCACTCCATACAGGGCGCCGTCGCCCAGACCGCTGCGCTCGAGGTCGGAGCCGTCGGCATCGGGGCAGTCGTCGTCGCCATCGCCACGACGCGCATCCTCGATGCCACGGGGATCATCGCAGCGGCCATAATCGCGGGCTACGGCCTGTTTATCCTCCCCAACCGCAGGCGCAAGGCCCGCGCCGAGTTCCGCGAGAAGACGGACTCTCTACGCGAGCGCCTTGGGGAGGTGGTCAGGCGACAGTTCGAGACGGAGCTTAACCGCTCCGTCGAGCGGATGCGCGAGGCCATAGCCCCGTATACCCGCTTCGTCCGCTCCGAGCACGCCCGCATGACCCGCGCCAGCGAGGACCTTGCCGCCCTCGACGCGGAAACCAGCGCCTTGAAGGAGGAGATCTCCGCCCCAGGCGTCGGGCCGAAAACGTCCTCCTGAACACCGGCTCGCGATCCGTTGTAGACTCGGACGCCGGAAGCTTTCGAGGAGGCGAAGATGGCAGACCGCGAAACGAAAGAACGCAAGCTCATAGCCCTGATGGTGAACGACCTGGGACCCGGCTTCGGGGAGAAGGAGATGGCCGTGCTGGAGGAAGAAGTGCGCGCCCTTCCTGACGACGATCTCCACAGGACGCTCGCTAGCAGGTTGGATCTCCCCCACTCCGTAGACGAGGAGACGCTGGAGCAGGCCCTGTTGCACGTCGAGGAGCCCGAGGAAGTCTCCACGGGCGGCTTCACAGGCGCCCCCGACATGAGCCACGAGCCGCGCCCGGAAGAGCGGGAAGGTTGACCGGGGCAGGCGGCGAAAACCAGGCAACGATCGAAGCTGGATCGGGCCCGATCAGCGAGAGCCTGTGTGAAAAGTACTATATGTAGTACTTTTTTGTTCGTTTGACCCTGCATAGCTTCCTGAGACTGTGTTAGGATCACCTTCCTTAAACGTGGAGGGCGGGAAAATACGAAGCGTATGCTACGACAGCCGCAGATAACCGACGCCTCGATTAGCGGCAAGGGGAAGACAAAACGAGCCCCTGCGTCGCCAGGCACCCCTGAAGTACGGCTCTCTTACAGGCCCGGCCTCGATGGTCTGCGTGCGCTGGCCGTGATCGCCGTACTCCTTTACCACGCGGATCTGGCCTGGATCCCCGGCGGCTTCCTCGGGGTCGAGGTTTTCTTCGTTATCAGCGGCTACCTGATCACTGCTCTGCTCCTTGCGGAGTGGCGCCAGAGGGGCAGTATCGACCTGAAAACGTTCTGGATGCGTCGCGCCCGCAGGCTCCTACCGGCGCTCTACGTCTTGCTCGTGGCGACCCTGGCCTTCGCCGTGGTCTTCCTGCCCGGCGAGGTGGCCGGGCTGCGCGGCGACGTGCTTGCGGCGTTCGGGTACGTGACCAACTGGTATCTGATCTTCGGCCAGGAATCGTACTTCGAGTCGGTCGGGCGGCCCTCGCTTCTGCAGCATCTGTGGTCGCTCGCGGTCGAGGAGCAGTTCTACCTGATCTGGCCGCCCATTCTAGCCCTCGGGCTTGGTCTCGGGGCGACGCGCTTGCGGCGGCGACGCGTGCTGACGATCGCGCTCGTTGGTGCGACGGTATCGGCTGCGGTCATGGCGATCCTCTACGTGCCCGGCGTGGACCCGTCCAGGATCTACTACGGAACCGACACGCGTGCCACAGGACTGCTCTTCGGGGCCGCACTCGCCTTTTTTTGGTCGCCGGGCGAGAGATATCGTCCCGCCGAAGCGCGCCATCACAGGCTCGCTGATAGAGGACGGTTCAGACGCCGCTGGGGATGGACCGCCCCACTCCTCCTCGACGTCCTCGGGGTGGCCGCGCTTGGCGCGCTGGTGTGGTTCTGCCTCCACCTCGGCGAGTTCCAGCCTTTCCTATACAGGGGCGGGTTCGCGCTGGTCGCGCTCACGACGGCGGCGGCGATCATGGCCGTCGTCCACCCGTATACGAGCATAGGTTCACGCGTTCTCGGGTCTGCTCCGCTGCGCTGGGTCGGGGTGAGATCCTACGGCATCTACCTTTGGCACTGGCCCGTGTTCATGGTGACCCGTCCCGAGCTCGACGTGCCGATTGAAGGGTGGCCCCTGCTCGCCCTTCGCCTGACCGTCACTGTCGCGCTGGCACACCTCTCCTACCGATACATCGAGACGCCGGTCCGCCGCGGCGCCCTGGGACGCGCCTGGAAGACTCTGCGCGAGGCGCAAGGACCAC
>DASSJP010000250.1:0-10954 GCA_035691165.1 Rubrobacter sp. | reverse complement strand
GAGTCGGCGGCCAGGTTGCTCTTCGCAGCCACGCTGCTCGCCGTGGGCTTCGGAGTTTTCGGGCCTGCTATCGCTATCGTGATCGCCCCCGTCGTCGGGGTACTCGCGGTTAGGCCGGCGCGCGTAACCCCGCCGGAACGAGAGGGCGAATCTTTCTCCACGGGGAAGGCGCTTCGGTTCGCCGGACCTGTGCTCATGTGCATGGCGTTCGCCCAGGCCCTGATGAACGGTGGACCGATCCTCGCACGCCTCCTGGACGGCACAGACGCGCAGGTGGGCCTGTTCTCGGCTGCCCTCACCCTTACCCGTATCCCCCAGTACGTGTTCAGCCCAGCCATAGGCGCGCTCCTGCCCCGCGCGAGCCGCGTGCTCGCAGCCGAGGGCGGCGCGGCCTTCGACCGCTTCGTGGTGAGAGCTCTTGGGGTCGTCGGCCTCGTGGGCGTCTTTATGGTGGGCGGTACCTGGCTGCTCGGCGAGTGGGGGCTCACGATCTACGCCGGCGCGGAGTTCGACGCGAGCCGGGCCGTCCTGGTCGCGCTTGCGGCGATGGCGGCCTTCTACCTACTCTCCGACACGCTTAACCAGGCGCTCTTCGCCCTCGGGCACGGGCGCCTCGCCGCGCTAGGATGGTTCGTCGGGCTGCTCGCTGCCTCAGTGTGCATGGCAGCGCTCGGGGTGGGGATCGTCGAGCTGGTCTCTTACTCCCTGGCCGTAGGCACCTTCGTAGCAGCCGCGGTGCAGGCGGTTTTCTATCTCGCGGCGCGGAGAGTGGCCGACTAGCCTCCGGGACCTTCCACGAACCAGTCCACGGTGCGCCTGAGGCCCTCGTCGAGGCCGACCTCGGCCTTCCACCCGAGCATCCTCTGTGCTTTCGAGGTGTCGGCGTAGTTTCGGCGCACCTCGCCTTTGCGGGCCGCGGTCTTGCGGACTTCGATGTCCTTAATGCCTGCGGCGGCCAGAGCTGGAAGGAGTCTATCCGTCAGCTCCTGCACGGTCGTCTCGGCGCTGGTGGCGATCTGGAAGACCTCGCCGCCGACCCCATCAATGGTGGCCGAGAGCCGGACGGCACGGATCAGGTCGTCCACAAAGATGAAGTCTCGGGTCTGGGTGCCGTCGCCGTAGATCTCCAGTACTTCCCCGCTCGTTGCCCTCTTGATGAAGCGCGCGACGACGCTGTTCTTGTGTCCGGAGAGCGGCCCGTAGACGTTGCCGAACCGCAGTGCGACGGTCTCTATTCCGAAGGTCTGGAAGTACGCCGAGCAGTAGCCCTCGCCAGCGAGCTTGCTCGCCCCGTAGGGCGCAACGGGGTGCGGGACCATCTCCTCGTGTATCGGCGGCTCGGCCTCCCCGATAACCGTTCCTCCGCTTGAGGCGAATACGAACCGCCCGACACCGGCGTGCCTGGCGGCCTCCAGGTAATTAAGGGTGCCTACGACGTTGCTCATGCAGTCCGCCCTCGGGTCCTCGACAGATGGCATGACCCCCGTGTTGGCCGCGAAGTGGACGATCACGTCAGCACCCTTGGCCGCGCGCAGCGCGAGAGCCTCGTCCGTTATGTCGCCGACGACGAGCTCGACCGGGGCGCCAGACGGCATCGGCCCGAGATCTCCTGACGCCACTTCGACGAAGTCGCCTGCCGCAGCCAGGTCCTCGCGTGTCCCCACGGCCAGGTTGTCCACGACCCTGACGTTGTGGCCTCCTTCATCCATCAGAGAACGGATCAGGGCCGTCCCGATAAAACCGCAGCCGCCCGTAACGAGCCAGTTCACGAGGACCGCGCCTGCGAGAGAGTGCCTTCAGAGTATTCAATCATTGAGTGCATACACATCCTCGGTAATCGTTTTACGCCGCGCATACCTTAGACCAACCTATGCTCGGGTGCGAGTCCAGGGGCGACAGGGAGTGTGAGGGTCGCGCGCTTCGTCCTGCGGACGGAGACGCTATTCGCTACAATCTTCGGCGGCTGGTTCGATGCAATAGGGAAGGCCCTTGTCGATGGAAACCAAGACGCTCTTAGCTCTGGAGAAGCCCGGAGCCCTCGCTTGCCGGTGTGCACCCGGAGGCGAGGGATGACGAAGCGCATCCTAACGCGCAGGGACTTCCTCAAGGTGGCCGGTGCGGGGGCCGCGGGGGCTACCATGCTCGGGGCGGCAGGGTGCGGCACCTTTACCAACAGCCTCATGCAAGTGCCGGACGAGTACCTTCCGAGCGGGGGATCTAGGATGAACGTAATACTGGTGATCATAGACAGCCTCAGAAGAGACCACCTCGGGGTCTACGGGAACGACTGGATCAAGACTCCCAACCTCGACGCCCTCGCGAAGGAGAGCCTGCGATTCGACCGGTCGCACCCCGAGTCCCTGCCAACCATCCTTGCGCGGCGCGCGATCCACACGGGGATAAGGACTTTCCCGTTCAGGAACTGGCACAAGTGGTACGAGGATGACGTCAACCTCTGGGGCTGGCAGCCGATACCCCAGGGCCAGGTCACGCTCGCTGAGATCCTGCTCGGAGAGGGTTTCTACAACCTGATGGTCACGGATACGCTGCACCAGTTCAGGCCGTTCTACGACATGCACAGGGGCTTCCACGCGTTCGACTTCATCAGGGGCCAGGAGAGGGACTTCTTCAGGCCGATATCCCCCGCCTCCGAGAAGAAGATGGAGAACACCCTGATCGGCGGCCCGAGCGCCTCGCACGCCGAGGAGATCATGCGCCAGTACTGGGCGAACACCATCGGCCGCCAGGGCGAGGAGGACTGGTTCGCCCCGCAGGTGTTCACGAAGGCTGCCGAGTACCTCGAGATGGCGAAGGAGAGCCAGCCTTTCTTCATGCTGGTTGACAACTACGACCCGCACGAGCCCTGGGACCCGCCGCAGAAGTACATCGACCTCTACAGCGATGGCTTCGAGGGCCCCGAGCCAGTGACTTCGAGCAGCGGTCCCTCTGACTGGCTCACCGAGAGCCAGCTCAAGCGGATGCACGCGCGCTACTCAGCCGAGGTGACGATGGCCGATCACTGGCTCGGCCATTTCCTCGACAAGGCGCAGGATCTCGGGATCCTGGACAACACCATGCTGATCCTGCTCTCCGACCACGGTCATGCCTTCGGGGAGCACGGTTACGCCGGCAAGGTCCCCGGGGCGCTGTACCCCGAACTCATCGATACCATCTTCTTTATAAGGCACCCCGGAGGCAAGGGCGCGGGAAAGACGAGCAACCACTACGCCTCGACCCACGACATCGCGCCGACGATCCTCGGCTCGATGGGCGTCGAGCGCCACCCGCAGATGGAGGGACAGGATCTCTCCGTCGTGCTGGACGGGAAGGAGCCTGGCCCCAGGCCACACTTCACAGCCGCTTACCACGACCACGTCTGGACCCGCGACGAGAAGTACGCCATGTTCAGCCTCTACAACGGCGACGACCCCCACCTCTTCGACCTGGAGAACGACCCGAAGATGGACAAGAACATCGCCTCGTCGAACCCCGCCGTGGTGAAGAAGATGTTCAACGAGTACATAATCAAGGACGCCGGAGGCCCGCTGCCCCACTACTAATCGGAAACGCCGTGGCGTCTCAGGGAGAAAAGAGAGTCTTTGCGTAGGCTGTTGTCATTCGTCCTCAAGTGGAGCGGAATTCTGTGCGTGCCCGGTGGCGTGCTGTGGGCTCTCTCTCCGACGGGCGTCTACATCTCCAACTACGCTTTTCACACCCCCAACGTCTTCTGGAAGATGTTCTGGCCGGCCCCTCTGCTCATCCTTCTGGGTCTGATCGGCCTCCAGTTGCGGCAGTCTGGGCTTTCCGGCTTGCTGGAGAAGGTGGGCTTCCTCGTTGCCGTCCTGGGGTTGCTAATGATCATAGCTGGCGACATCGGCCTGTACTGGCTCGGGATCGACGACATCTATATCGTAACCGCGCCGGCGTACCGCGCCTTCAGGATCGGGCTGCTCGTCCTGGCCGTCGGGTCCATCCTCTTCGCCGTCACCTCCCCGCGCGACGGCGTCCTGCCTACCTGGGGTCTCTTGCCTTTCGTCCTCGGGTCGCTGTGCGGCCTGATCTCCTTCGCTCGGGACCTTGGCTCGTTCGGCGCCGTGCTGTGGATCCTGTTCGGCATCGGGTGGGTGTGGCTTGGTTTGTCCCTCGTGGTCGAGGGCTTTTCCTCGTTTCTGCGAACTAGACGTACGACCCGCGGCGGTATCGCAGCGAAACAGTGACGCGATACTGCCCGAAACGTTCTCCGCGACTAATTGCACCGACGGGACGATCGTCTCGCGGGGTTGGTGAAGACTAAGCTCATACTACGCATCGCGTGGCCAGAAGCCCTCGTCGTGTTATCGAGCGCGGGGGCTCTCTTCGTACTCGGGCTTTTGAGGGGCGGGCTCGAAGCATTTCCCGGCGTCCTCTTCGTCGCCGTCCTCGTGCTGTTCATGGCGCCGGGGCTGCTTGTGTCGCACTGGCTTTTCGGCGATCTCTTTCCCGCTGCCGCCTCCCTTCCTGTGGCGTTCGTGGTCAGCACGGGTCTTTTCGGTCTCTCCGGTATCCCGATGCTCTTTCTCCACACCAGCCTGGACGCCTACCTGCTGCTCGCCGCCGCGATCCTGGCTGTTTTCCTGACAGTGGCTCTGGTTATGGTCCTCGCAGGTAGGACCGGGAATGGAAAGGACGATACGGCGAATGCTGCCGGAGACGGCTGGCTGTGGGTCCCATTCCTGCTCATGTGCTCGGTTCTGGCATACATCTCCCGCTTGAGGGTGCCGCACTCTTACAACGACATCTGGGTCTACCTGGCGTACGTGCGAGAGGCCCTGAACACGCACCATCTCGCCCTGCACGAGCCTTACTTCGGGCACGAGACAGGCATGTCCAGGGTGAAGATCAACGGCTGGTTGCTCGAACAGGCCGCCTTCTCGAGGACCTCGGGCGTCGATCCCATCGAGCTGGTTCTGAGGTATCTCGACCCGACGCTGATACTCCTGGCGCTGCTCGCTTTCTATGCCCTCGCCAGGGTCCTCTTGAAGAGCGCGCAGGCCGCCCTTCTGGCAGGGTGCCTGTACGCCCTTTTCTTCCTCATAAACCTGAGGCCTTCGATCTACGCGTTCGGCGGGGAGTTCATTTCTCGTATCGGAGAGGACAAGTTCGCCGCCAGGTTCTTATTCCTACCAGTGGCCCTTTGCCTCGCCTTCGCGTACCTTGAGTACCGCAAGCTGCGCTACCTTGCCGTCTTCGCGTTCGTCTGCTGGGCTGTCGTCGCCGTGCATCCTGTGGGGCTGGCGCTCATCAGCCTCTGTGTGGCCGGGTTCGGGTTCGCCCACCTTGCGGTCAACCTGCGGAAGAAAGAGGCGTGGGACGGGGTATTAAGCCTTGCCGCAGCCCTCCTGAGCGTCATCCTCGCCCCCGCGCTGTACGTCCTGATCACAGGCAACTCCCTCACCGCCTTGCTCACGTCAGCCGACATAAACGCCCACGACCCCGAGGTACTGGCCAACGTGGTGTTCGCGAGACCTGGCTGGGAACATATTCTTCCACTCGGAGAGCACTACTACATTATGCACCCCTCACTACTTTTGAACCCCGTGATAATGTTTGCCCTCCTGGTCGGCATCCCTTTCCTGCTCTGGCGTCTGAAGAGGAGCCTTCCCGCCCAGATGCTCGCAGGGGCGCTGCTGATCGTGGCCGCCGTCTGTTACGTGCCACCGCTCGCCACCTTCGTGGGCGACTTCGTCGTTCTGCCTGGCCAGCTCTGGCGCCTGGCATGGCCGATCCCACCAATGGCCTTGCTGACGCTGGGCTGGATCTCCTATGAGTCCATGAAGACCGCAGAATCCGGCCTGCGAGAACGTGGCACCCCACAATACCTCATCAGGTTCCTGCCCCTCGCTCTCGTCGGCGTGCTCATGGCGCTGGCGGCACCGACTACCCTGGCCGGAGCCCGCGAAGTGTCCGCCACTAATGAGGTGCCACAGACCGAAAGCTTCCCCCTCGACCCCGTGTTCCGCTGGATAGGGGAGAACGTAAAGGAGCCGAGCGTCCTGTTCGCGCCCGACCTGGAGAATACCGTCATCCCCGCATACTCTGCCAATGCCAACGTCGTGAGCCTGAGGGGAGCTTTGATCCTGGATATACTCCCCGCCCTGAAAGAACGCGTGCCAGGCGGAGTCGAGCTGCCCATGGGCGCCATGAACGTGCACACGTTCTTCACCGGACCTAGCCTCCAAGAGGGTATGCGGATCCTGCGCTACTATAACGCCGACTACGTGCTGGTCCATGCGAACTCAACTCGCGACAGGCAACTCCAGCATCTCCCCGGCTTTACCCACCTCGATACCCCATCCGAAAGATACAGCCTGTACGCCGTGCATAGAGAGAAGCTCCCCGATTCCTAGTTCTACGAACCACACCTTAAAACCGACCGATTGGTCTTAAAGGGAAGGATCAGGTAGTATGCGGGCTGTTTTGTGCGGACGATTTGGAAGGTAGGAGACGTGGACATAGAGGCTGTTCTCAAGAGTGGGGAGGGTGTTACAAAGAACCTTGGCGTCGAGTTCGTGGAGCTCACGCCGGAGCGGGTGGTGGCGACCATGCCTGTTGACGAGAGGCACCACCAGCCGCTCGGGTATCTGCACGGCGGGGTGAGCGTGGTTCTGGCAGAGAGCGTGGCGAGCACGGGGGCATTCTTGAACTGTCCGCCTGGGAAGGTGGCTTTCGGGTCGGAGATCAACGCGAGCCACGTCAGGCCCAAGCGGAGGGGGATGCTCACGGCGGTCGCTGTGCCTGCGCACGTGGGACGCAGGAGCCAGGTATGGGAGGTCCGCATCACGGACGAAGACGACAAGCCGGTATGCGTCTCGCGCTGCACCGTTGCGATAGTGGATGCCGGATGATGAAGAAGGGAGAGATGACGCGGCGCAGGATCCTGGAGCGATCCGCGCCGGTCTTCAACACGAAGGGTTTCTTCGGGGCTTCGATGCACGACCTGGTACTGGCGTCTGGCCTGGAGAAGGGTGGCATCTACAACCACTTCAGCAGCAAGGAGCAACTGGCGCTCGAGGCTTTTGATTACGCGGTGGAGGTAATGGGTGGCCGTTTCCGGGAAACCCTCGAAGGTAAAGACAGCGTGCTGGAGCGGTTATTCGCGATCGTGGACGTGCTCGGCGCCCTCGCGGAAGACCCGCCCGTTCCCGGCGGTTGTCCAGTCCTGAACACGGCCATTGAGTCCGACGGCGCCCACCCTGCGCTAAAGGAGAGGGCGGCGGAGGCGATGAGCGGCTGGCTGCGGCTCGTCGGGCGCGAGGTCAAGGAGGGCGTGAAGAGCGGAGAGCTTTCCCCAGGGACGGACCCGAGGTCGGTCGCGAGCGTGGTCGTGGCGACACTGGAGGGGGCCGTGATGTTGAGCCGGCTCTACGACGACCCTGAACACATGAGGAGGGTCGTGGAGCACCTCAAGGATCATCTGCGTTCTCTGGGAGACGCATGAGGACGGAGCGCACCCGCACGGTGAGCTGGGAGGACCCCGCCCCCGGTGTGGAGACGGCCAGGAAGACGAGCGGGCTCGAGTACCTGCGGGCGATGATGAGGGGGGAACTGCCGGCCCCGCCGATGGCTGATCTCATGGGATTCGGGTTGGTAGAGGTCGAGGAGGGTCGCGCCGTCTTCGAGTGCGTGCCTGCCGAGTACCACTACAATCCAATCGGTGCCGTCCACGGCGGTTTGGCCTGCACGCTCTTCGACTCGGCCATGGGCTGCGCCGTGCACACCGAGCTTCCGGCCGGCGTCGGATACACCACAGTCGAGCTCAAAGTGAACCTGTTGCGTCCGATCACGGCCGAGACCGGACGCCTGCTGTGCGAGGGTGAGACCATCCACGTCGGTGGACGCATCGCCACCGCCGAGGCCCGCCTGAAGGACGAAAATGGCAGGCTCTACGGGCACGCCACAACGACGTGCATGATCTTCCGCGAAGGCGCGAATGAACGCTCCGTCGGCGAGGGTGGAAAGTGAACAGGGAGCGTCTGCTTAGCTCTGACTTCCCGACTTTTTCAGGAGGAACGTCCTTACCTCTTCGTTGAAGGTCTCCGCGCGCTCGTCGTGTGGCAGGAGGGCCGAGTCTTTGAATATGCGCGGCTCGGAGCGGGGGTTGTGTCGAACGAAAAGCTGCGCTTCGTGTACAGGGACCGTTTTCGCTTCGAGGCCCCAGCAGATCATGGTCCTGTGCGGTACCCGCGGCCAGAGGCCGGCCATCCCGAGATTGAGCTTGCCCGAGACGAAGGCCGCAGGGAAGTATCTCGCACCATGCTGGTGACTCGTTCTGTAATAATCCTCGACCAGATCTCCCGTCACGAGACCTTCGTCGTGATAGGCCATGTTCTTCAGATAGAAGCGGATACCCCACCGCGAGACGATCGCATGGTAGAGCGTGTTCCCCAGGACAGGCGCGAGGAAGAGGTGGTTGATGACGTCGCCCAGCCGTCCCGATGGATGGTCGAGGGTCCCGTAGCCCGTCGGACAGATGAGGACGAGCTTATTGAAGAGCCGGGGGCTACGCACGGCGGCGGGCACGACGAGCGCCGCTGAGAGCGAGCTGGCCACGAGGTACGCCGAACCCCCGATCTCCTCCCGCACGAAGTCCTCGATCTGCGATGTAACGTCTCTGGACTCGTAACGTCGCACTGGCTTCTCCGACATGCCGCACCCGAGGAGATCCAGAGCGTATACCCTGAAGTTTCTCGACAACGCCTCGAAGTTCTTGCGGAACTCGAAGGAGGATGCCCCCGCGTAGACGCCGTGTACAAGGAGCAGCGGATCACCCTCTCCGGCTACCGAGTAAGCGAGGTCCCCACCCTTCCACCGGAAGTAGCGCGTCTCGCCGCCGAGTTGGTTCAGTAGTTCCCCGCCGCTCCCCTCCAACCGCCGGTTGTAGAGCGCGAGTACCGAGATCCCTCCTCCAACCGCCAGCGCCGTCCTCAGCTTCATCCTTCCTCCTCCAAAACAATCGACGCCACGGATCGTACCCGAAAGCGCCAACCAAATTTCGTGTTGACAAACCGCGACTCCAGGATAATACTTAAGCAAATTATATAAGTAACTTAAATTTGTAGGAGAATTCACATGGATCGGGACCAGCTCTTGGACGAGACCCTGATGTTGCTACCGACTCTGATGCGCCTCGTCGAGCGGCCCAGTCCGGTGGAGATAGGTAAGATCGCACGCCGCGGGATACCAGAGGACGCGCAGGTATCGCCTGGTCACATCCAGGTTTTGATCGCGCTGACGGGTGGGCCGCGGTCGGTGGGCCAGTTGGCAGAGGAGCTTGAAGTCTCGCCGCCGGCGGCGACGCAGCTTGTGGACAAACTGGCCGAGCATGGAATGGTAGACCGTCACCACGATCCGTCGGACGGGCGGGTCGTACTCGTGGACTACGTTGACGGGATGCACGAGGTGGCGCGGCGTATCATCGAGGACCGCCGCCACCACCTTCATGATGCGATGAGCAAGATGTCCGACAAAGAAGCTCTGGCGTTCATCAAAGGCTTGAAGCTGTTGGCGGAGAGCTTCAGCGCAGCGGAAGAATAGGGCGGTGATCCGTCCCCGCAGGAGGGGTTCAATCGTTCTCTGGTCCGAGACGAGTTCCGTCCGTGGGACGATGTGCCGTACGGTACCTTCGCTTACGGTTATTACACGTTCCGCGGGTTATCGTAGAGAGATGCTTGCGGGCGGCGGACATACGAGCGACAGCCGCGGCGCCTTGCCGGGGGAGGAGGGCTGATGGAGAGGATCGTCCGTTGGTGCCTCGGGAACAAGTCGGTCGTCATCCTGGCGACGATCCTGCTCATCGGGAGCGGTGCGTACGCGACGACGCGCCTCAACCAGGAGCTCTTGCCCGACATCTCCTTCCCTGTCATAACCATCTCGACGCCTGTCACTGGCGCCGGGCCCGACCTGGTGGACGAGCAGGTCACGCAGCCTGTCGAGGGCGCCATAAACGGGGTGCCTGGGATCGAGGCTGTCCAGTCCACATCCTCGCAGGGGTTCTCCGTCGTTGTCGTCGAGTTCGACCTCGACGCGGACACAGAGGAGGCGGAAGCCGACCTCCAGGCGGCGCTCGAAGGCATAGAGCTCCCGTCACAGGCCGGAGTGCCCGAGGTCAAGAGCCAGTCCTCTTCGCAGTTCCCCATCCTGACGCTCTCCCTGGCTGCGAGGGACAGGGACCTGGCTGACCTCACCAGGTACGCCGAGGACGAGGTCGTCCCCTCCATCGAAGAGGTAGACGGCGTGGCGAGCGTCGATGTGATCGGGGGCGCGGAGAAGCGGATCGAGGTGAATCTCAGCCCGCAGAAGCTGAAGGAGAAGGGGATCTCGACCGACTCCGTGGTCGGCGCCTTGGGCGGGGCGAAGGTTGACGCGCCCGTTGGCAGCGTCTCGGTAGACGGACGCGAGACCCCGGTCAGGGCCACCAGCGAGCTAGGGGGCGCAGAAGCCCTCGAAGACCTGCCCGTCGGGGTGTCCGGCGGTGCGACGGGTGGGGGGCCTCCACCCGGAGTTATTCCAGGCGGTGCCGTGCCAGGCGCTTCCGCTCCTCCTGGCGGCGCTTCCGTTGCTCCGTCCGGTATCGCTGCGGCGAGTGCTTCGCCTTCGGCAGGGGCGCCTGAACCGGTGTTACTGGGTGACGTGGCGGAGGTGCGTGAGGTGGGGTCGGACCTCTCGGGGATCTCACGCACCAACGGGGAGCCGAGCCTGGGCCTCAACATCGTCAAGGAGTCCGACGCGAACACCGTCGAGGTCGCTGCGGATGTAGAGAAAGTACTGGACGACGTGCGGAAGAAGATCGGGGAGGATCAGGTCGTGGTCGTCGCCAACTCCGCGACCGACGTCGAGGAGTCGGTGAACGGGCTCGTCGAGGAGGGGCTCGTCGGGGCGGTCCTGGCGATACTTGTGATCTTCGCCTTCCTACGCT
>DASSJP010000249.1:0-4351 GCA_035691165.1 Rubrobacter sp. | reverse complement strand
TCCATAGGCCGCCCGTTCCGGAGAACGACAGCCGATCATGAACCCCTTCAGGCACTCCTCACAGCGCCCGCAGCCCAGGATGTGGTAGACGACAACCCTGTCGCCGGGCTCGAATCCTTTCACGCCGGGTCCCACGGCCTCGACCTGTCCGGCTGGCTCGTGGCCTGCGATGACGTTCTGGTAGCGTTCCGCACCCGAGCCTGTGTGCTCGTGGTAGATGGCGCGCAGGTCGCTCCCGCAGAGGCCTGACGCCTTCATCTTTACAAGTACCTGGCCGTGTCCCGGTTCCGGACGGTCGAACTCATTCAGCTCCACCCGCTCCTGTCCGGGTAGGATCACCCCTCGCATCGCGTTACCCACGGTCCCTCCCATTGTCCGCTCACCCTTTTACTGTACCCGCGTTGAAACTCTGGTTCATGCAGAGCGGCCCGATCCGCACCGCCGATCTTCGTCCACTCCGGCGCACAGCACTTTCCAGACCGCTTCTGCCAGGTCGCGGCCAGCCGTTTGACAGAGATCTCGATTGGTATGACAATGTCTTCGGGTGACAGAGCAGGCACGACGAACCAGGCTAAGGGACAGGGCGGCGGACCAGTTGCTGGAGATGGTGATCTCCGGTGGGCTGGAACCGGGAGAGCGACTTCCGCCCGAGCGTGAGCTGTGCGCGCATCTCGGGGTGAGCAGGACGGTCGTGAGGGAGGCCTTGAACCTGCTCGAGGCCCGCGGGCTCATCAGTATCGAGCACGGGCGGGGCGCTGTGGTCAGCGGCGGCAATCCGCGGGCCGTGCGCGACACCCTCGGTCTCCTCCTTCGCGTACAGCCGAAGACGTTGTGGGAGCTGCTGGAGATACGCAAGATCCTCGAGGTCGAGGTTGCGGGCCTCGCGGCGGAGCGGACAGGTCCCGAAGACGTGGAGGCGATGCGGCTCCAGCTCGACAGGATGCGGGAGTCCATCGATGCGCCCGAGGGGTACGTGGACGCCGACGTCGAGTTTCACGCGCTGCTGGCGCGAGGGACCCGCAACGAAGTCTTGCTTACGATGCTTGAGCCTGTGGTGGACCTGTTGCGGGCCAGCAGGCGGGTGAGTGCCGCGAGACCAGGCAACGCGCAGCGGGCGCTGGCGGAGCACGAGGAGATACTGCGCCGCGTGGAAGCGGGAGACGCCGGGGGAGCGAGGGAGGAGATGCGCGCGCACCTCGCGAAGACGGCAGAGGACATCGAGGCTGCCATCGGTGAAGGGATCATCGACGCCGGTGACCTTCGGGAGAAGGAGGGAGTATGAAAGCCCACCAGCTATTGTCCGACCTCGGGTTGCCGGGGCGGGATCTCTACGATCTGCCCGACTCGGGGAAGCGTTTCCCTGACGGGGCGCAATACAGGGTCGAGATCCCCAGCGTCGAAGGACCGAGGGTTCTCGAGGCGGTGATCGAGGAGGCGGAGAGACGAGAAGTTCAGATACACCGCGTCTCTCAGGGGTCGGGGATCATGCTCCTCACGGACGCCGAGATCCTCGAGATGTGCCAGATGGCGCGCGAGGCCGCCCTGGAACTCTCGCTCTTCGTCGGACCGCGCGCCTCCTGGGAGACCGGCGCGGGCGTACTCTCCGGCGCAGGCAAGGTCATCGGGGCACAGCACCGCGGCCAGGACCAGCTCGCCTATGCCCTGGAGGACGTGCTGCGTGGTGTATCTCTGGGACTACGCGGGGTTCTCGTCGCCGACGCGGGACTCCTGTGGGTATTGAGGGACTTGAAGACGAAGGGAGAGCTGCCGCAGGACCTCGTGCTCAAGGTATCGGTGCAGCTGGCGGCGGCCAACGCGGCGGCCGTAAAGGCGATGGAGGACCTCGGGGCGAACACGTACAACGTGCCCACGGACCTTTCGCTCGCCCAGCTCGCGGCGATACGCGCCGTGGCGGACCTCCCGCTCGACGTTTACGTCGAGGTGCCCGACGACTTCGGCGGGTTCGTGAGGCACTACGAGATACCTGACCTCGTGCGGGTCGCCTCGCCCGTCTTCGTCAAGTTCGGCCTCAGAAACGCGCCGAACATCTACCCGAGCGGGACACACCTGGAGGCAACGGCAATAGCGCTCGGAAGGGAGAGAGTCAGGCGGGCCAGGATCGGGCAGGAGATGCTGGAACGATACTACCCCGAGGCCGAAACTACCCCGCCCGGCGCGACCTTCCCCGGCCTCCCGGTAGACGCTTCGGTAAAGGAGAAGGCATGAAGATAACGCACGTGGACACTTTCGTCGTAGGCACAGAGTGGCGCAACCTGACCATCATCCGCGCCCACACGGACGATGGATTGACCGGCCTCGGAGAGGCGCGCATGGTCAACCACACCGACGCCCTCGTTGGGTACATTGCCGAGGCCGCGCCGAGGCATCTAGTCGGGCACGACCCTTTCAGGATAGAGGACCTGGTAAAGAAGATGGGCCGCGACGACTTCTCGCGGGCCGGAGAGGTGATGAGCAGCGGCATCGCGATGTTTGAGACGGCTTGCTGGGACATCGTCGGCAAGGCGCTCGGCCAGCCCGTCTACAACCTGCTCGGTGGGCCTGTGCGCGACAGGGTCAAAGCCTACGCCAACGGCTGGTACAGGGTCGAGCGGACGCCCGAAGAGTTCCACGAGGCGGCGAAGAAGGTCGTTGAGCGTGGATACAGGGCTCTCAAGCTGGACCCGTTCGGGCCCGGACATTACGAGCTCGAGTACGAGGAGAAGATCAAAGCCGTCTCGCTAGTCGAGGCGGTCAGGGACGCAATTGGCCCCGAGGTGGAGATTCTGCTCGAGATGCACGGCCGCTTCTCACCGGCTACCGCCATCGAGATGGCCAGGATGCTCCATCCTTTCGGACTTGGCTGGGTCGAAGAGCCGGTACCGCCTGTAAATCTGAAGGCGTTGAAGAAGGCTTCTGACGGCATAGAGGCGACCGTCGCCACGGGTGAGCGCATCCACCAGCGTCTGGAGTATCGTGAAGTCTTCGAGCTTCAGGCTGCGGATGTGATCCAACCCGACATAAGCCATATCGGCGGGCTTCTGGAGACGAAGAAGCTCGCGTCGTGGGCAGACGCGTACTACGTGACCATAGCACCGCACAACGTGGGGGGCCAGATCAACACCGCCGCGGCCCTCCACCTGGCCGCATGCACAACGAACTTCCGCATCCAGGAGTACTTCAACGACTTCGCCGACCCCTGGGTCCGCGAGACGGCCCCAGGGCTACCGGAAGTCATCGACGGCTACTTCGAGCTCCCGAAGGGACCAGGATTGGGCGTCGAATTGGATGAGGATGTGATCTCAGCCCACCCCAAGCAGAACGTCCACTTCAACCTCTTCGCCGAAGGCTGGGAGAGGCGCGAAGGCGCCAGGACAGAGGCAAACTGATGAGCGACCTCTCTGGCAAGAAGGCGCTGGTCACGGGCGCCGGCATGGGCATCGGCCAGGGCATCGCCGTCGAGCTCGCCCGCCGCGGCGCCGAGGTCGCCGTCCACTATGCCCACACAGAACCGGAAGAGACCGTCGCGCAGATAGAGAAGCTCGGCGGCAAGGCCACCACGGTGCAGGGCGACCTGAGCAAGGTCGGAGAGTGCGAACGGACCGTCGACGCGGCTGCGGAGGCCCTCGGCGGGCTCGACACGCTCGTCAACAACGCAGGAGTCACCAAAGCGCTGGACTTCCTCGACACCGACGAGGAGACTTACGACCTCGTCTTCGACCTGAACATGAAGGGCTACTTCTTCCTGGCCAGGAGGGCCGTGCCGTACATGATGGAGAGGGGCGGCGGGAGCATCATCAACGTAACCTCGGTCCACGGGTTCGCGGGCTTACCCAATCACACCGCCTACGCCGCCACGAAAGGCGCGATCAACGGCTTCACCCGCCAGCTCGCCATCGAGCTCACGGACCGCAAGGTTCGCGTCAACGCCGTCGGCCCAGGCATCATCGAGGTCCCCCGCTACTTCGATATCCCCAACTACACCACGGAGTTCGGCAACACCCTCGTCCCCTGGGGCCGCGTCGGACATCCCGAAGACGTCGCCCCCACAGTAGCCTTCCTCGTCTCCGACGCGGCGGATTTCATAACAGGCCAGATCCTCTACATAGACGGCGGTACAACAGCCAGAATGGGCCTCTGGTGGGAACAGGGGGACGAGTAATTCCTCTCTTGACAAGAATACATATTGGTATGACAATGCCGGTTGGGAAAGGCATCTGGAAAAACGAATAGACAGGGGTGAAAGATGAGCGAGCGTGGATTGGGGCTCGGAGACTACAGGCTGGGCCGCAGGCAGTTTCTAGCGGGGAGCGCTCTGGCGTCGATGGGGCTGTTGCTCGCAGGGTGCAGGCGC
>DASSJP010000248.1:0-10984 GCA_035691165.1 Rubrobacter sp. | reverse complement strand
GACGCCCTGGGGTCAGAAGACCTCCACCGATCGTATAGAATGATCAGGTTCGAATATAATCTGGCGCATGACGGCTCGTGTGAGCTCAGCGCATAGTGTGTTTCCATAAGTTGGAAACGTCATCGTCATCAGATTCCCGATCTGCAAACATTACCTTCATGTTCAGGGTGTCTACGCCTCGCGGCGGCAACCTAGTCGGGCCCGGTGAAGAGTTAATAGAACTGACCAAAGTAAAGAGAAAGGAAGCTACGGGCTGCTCCAGCATCAAGCAACCGTGCCAACGACCTGCAGATGTCGTTCCGATGGTACAGAACAAACCGAACTCAAGTTCCGTGCCCTGCTGGACAACCGCTTAGAGGCTTGAATGCTCGCTCGGGGTACGCTCTACAGGCTTTGCTAGAGTGAAGTCAATGTTGGGCGCGCCCTGGCGAACTCCTCTTCTAACCGGGAGAGCAACCTGGGGACGTCCGCGAGTTCCCCCGAAGCGCCGAGATCCTCCAGCCGCGCACACACCTGCGCCATCTCTCGTGCACCCATGTTGCCCGAACTACCCTTGAGCGTGTGCGCAACTCTCTCGAGGGTCTGGGCGTCGTCCCGCTCTGCAGCCCCTTTGAGGGTGTCTATCGCAGACTGCGCGTCATCCAGAAACATCTCGGCGAGCTCGGAGAGCATCTCAGGGCCTCCAAGCTCGCGTAGATCCTCTATCACCCTGCGGTCGAGCGCGGCTTCGGATCCTTTCACGACGGCGGCTTCTTCGCCGCCTTCATGGCTATCGTCACCTCCTTCCCGGTATCCGGTCCACCGCCGCAACGCCGCAGCCAGCTCTTCAGGTTTGACGGGCTTCGGGACGTAGTCGTCCATTCCCGCCCTCAGGACCTTCTCCCTGTCACCTTCCATAGCGTTGGCCGTCATAGCGATGATAGGGGTATGGCGAGCGTCTCCCTCGCGCCTCCGTATCTCCCTCGTCGCAGAATATCCGTCCATCTCGGGCATCTGCACATCCATCAAGACGGCAGCGTAAGGCACGCGAGTGAGGGCTTCTATGGCCTCCAGCCCGTCCGCCACCACGTCCGCGCGGTAGCCGAGCCTCTCCAGCATCTTCGTCGCAACCTTCTGGTTTACGGCATTGTCCTCGGCGACGAGAACGAGGGTCTGTGAGGGGATCTTCTGGCCCCCACCGTCTGGGGTTGCCGTCCGCTCCTCCACTTCGACTCCGGTCTCCGTCGATGCGGCCATACTGGTGGCTATAGCATCGAAGAGCCTGGACTGCCTCACCGGCTTGGTGAGGGACGCAGAGATACCGATATGCCGCGCCTCTTCGGCACCTACGCGATGGTCCAGAGAAGTCAGGAGGACGAGCCGCGTCGAGGCAATGGCCGGCTCGGCCTTTATCCTCTGGGCTAACTCTATCCCGTTCATCCCCGGCATCTGCACGTCGAGGATGGCCAGGTCGTACGGCTCGCCCTTCTCGGCGGCCGCGCGCAGCACCTCCACAGCTCGTGCTCCGCTCGCGGCCGTCCCGTTCGTCATGCCCCAGGAGACAACCTGACGGTGCACTATCTTGCGATTAGTTTCGTTGTCATCTACTACGAGCACTCTGAAGCCAAGCAGGTTCTCACGGGGACCGGTCCGGGCGGCCCCCGGCCGCTCACCGAATGGCGCCGTGAACCAGAACATGCTTCCCTCTCCGGGCTCGCTCTCGACGCCGATCTCTCCGCCCATCAATTCGACTAGCTGCTTGGATATCGCGAGCCCCAGCCCCGTTCCGCCGTGACGGCGGGTGGTTGAGGCGTCGGCCTGAGAGAAAGCCCGGAAGAGTCTGGAGCGCTGCTCCTCACTCATCCCTATGCCCGTGTCCCTGACCTCGAAGCGCACCACCGTTTCCTCCAAGCCTCTTTCCTCAGCCAAAGATACGAGCAGAACGACCTCCCCTTCTTCGGTGAACTTGATGGCGTTACCGATGAGGTTGGTGAGCACCTGCGCGAGGCGCCCGGGATCGCCCATCAACCCGGTGGATACCTCCGGCTCGATGAGGCTGGCGAGTTCCAACCCCTTTGCGTGGGCTCGCTCGGCAAAGAGCGCCACCGCCTCCTCGACCGTGTCTCGGAGGTCGAAGTCGATGACCTCCAGTTCCATACGTCCTGCCTCTATCTTCGAGAAGTCGAGGATATCGTTGATTATCGTCAGGAGGTTCTCTCCCGAGATGCGGACCGTCTCGGCGTACTCTCGCTGCTCGGGCGTGAGGCGCGTGTCTAGCAGCAATCCCGTCATGCCTATCACGCCGTTCATCGGGGTCCTTATCTCGTGACTCATGCTGGCCAGGAACGCGCTCTTCGTACGGTTGGCAGACTCGGCGACCTCTCTGGCTTCACTGAGTTCCTCTTCGTAGCGCTTGCGCTCGGTCGTGTCGGAGATGACTCCCTGCCAGAACAGGGGACGCCCATCCTTGTCGCGCACGATCGTCGCCTCGTCGCGCACCCACACGACGCTACCGTCGCGCGCCACGACGCGGTACTCCAGGCTGAATTGCCCCCGCTCTGCGGCCTCTGTCTCTGAGGCCATCACGCGCTCGCGGTCCTCGGGGTGGATTATCTTCTCCCAGTAGCGGGGATCCTTCTGGTAGGTATCGGCAGGGTAGCCGAGCATAGCCTCTATCTGGGGGCTGTCGTAGAGAGTACCCTGGGTCTCCACATCTTCGAGGTAGACGATCGCGGGGATCCGCTCGACAAGCGTGCGGTACCTCTCTTCGGCCTCTCCCAGGTCCTTCTCAGCCCGCTCGCGCTCGCGAAGCATGCCAGCCATGCGGGCCATCACCAGCAAGACAATCACGACCGAACTGCCGACCACGACAGGCACGTCGACGCGCCCTCCCATCGCGGCCTGGACGGCTACCACCCCGGGGGCCAGCAACAACGTGCCCGTGAGCAACACCAAACGCCGCCAGGTAAGTCCCGTTGCGGGCTCCGGTGTCGGCTCGATAGGATTGCTCATCGACGGGTGAAGAGCGGCCGCGCCGAAGAACACGTAGGAGAGCATCCACCCCAGATCGACCGCACTGCCGGTATGGTAGGTGCCGGCCACTGCCATCGCTGCGTAAACCGTGTCGGTCAGCATCAGGAGGGCCACGCTGACGCTCAGGAGGTCATAGGCAGGCAGGCGCTTGCCAGGCACGAACAGCAGCCGCACCAGGACCACGGCCAACAGCACATCTCCGAGAGGGTAGGCTACCGAGAACAGGCGTTCGGGAAGCGAGAGGTCGGGATCTCTGGCGTAAGGGGTCATCAGGAAGATCCAGGAGAGCATCCCCGCGACCGTGGCGATGATCAACGCGTCGATCAGGCTGGATCGCTCGCGACCAGGGGCGTGGCTCCTTATCATCAACGCTATCCCTGCGACCAGGATAGGGTAACCAGCCAGGTAGAATACGTCGGCTATCGAGGGGAACGGGGGTTCTTCTCCCAAAACGCTCTCCTGGAAGCTCCAGATCGAGTCGCCGATTACGAACGACAACACCCCAACAGCAAGCAAGTACCAGGGTATGGGGAAACTCGGAGAACGTACACGAATGCCAACCACGATCGCCACAGCCGCAGAGAGTCCTATCAAGTCGTAAACGACGTTCTTTGTGGCCACAGAATTGAGCAAGAAGTACGCGCCAGCGGCGAGGGTGCCCCCCGACAAGTAATAAAGCCACCCAAGTGTTCTTGCGAAACCTACCGGTCCGCCATTCTCAACTGGAGTGAGATCTTTTGTATCGCCAGGCACCAGTTAGCCTTTCCGAAAACCCATTGATTATAGGCAGATCCTGGGACAAGTATCAGTCTGAAAGTACAAAGCGAAACCAATTTCGCTTCCATGCCCTACTTAGGGGAGTTCGTTGAAGAGATCACGCAAAGCTCGGTGCTCTTATCCGCCGAGGCATACTTTTCTCCGGACATAAGTATGGTCGGTGGGATGATTACATTGACGAGCTATTCCGAAGTTCGTCGCCTGGGAACCTGAGACTTTTGCCGTATGCTTCACCCACACCATGCCAACCCCCATGCGAGAGAAAGGGCACCATGGACTACAGGCTCGAGTTGGTCCCGATCCCCGTCTCGGACGTTGAGCGCGCGAAGGCCTTTTATGTCGAGAAGGTCGGGTTCAATGTGGACCTCGACGTCAATGCCAGCACGGACCCCAGGGTCAGTGGCGATAGGCGCGTCGTTCAGCTGACGCCTCCCGGGTCGGCCTGCTCGATCGCCTTCGGGATCGGGATCTTGGCGACGCAGCCCGGCTCCGTTCAGGCCCTACACCTGGTCGTCTCGGATATAGCGGCGGCGCGTGCGGAGCTCATCGAACGTGGAGTGGAGGTCGGCAGGGTCCAGGATCTCGGAGGCGTTCTGTATGCTCCCTTCAGCGATCCGGACGGAAACGGCTGGACCTTGCAGCAGCTGCCCTATTAGCCCTCGCCCTGCAACGCCGCGCAGAGTACCTGGCGCAACTCGATAAGGACGGCCCGCTGAAGAGTTACGCCGAGCGTATGCCTGAAGCTATCGACGCCCTGGGATCAGAAGACCGCCGGCGAGCGTATAGAATGATCGGGCTGGAAGTGCATCTGGCATCTGATGGTTCGTTCGAGATAAGCGGAGGCGTGATAAGTTTTCACAAAATAGGAAGTTCATCGTCATGAAGGTGATTGTCGCAAGAGATCTCGTGAAGTACCACGGTGGGGACCTGAAGGTCCTCTCCGGCGCGACGCTCTCGGTCGAGGCCGGGGAGAAGGTCGGACTGGTCGGGCGCAACGGCGCGGGCAAGACGACCCTGCTCGATATACTGGCAGGAAACACGGAACCGGACTCGGGATCTGTCGAGCATCCGGGCGGCGCGAAGGTGGGGATGACGACCCAGAAGCTCTACCTTGGAGAACGGGGCGCCCTCTCCTTGGAACAGGAGATCATCTCAGCCTTCGAGCCCCTGATGGTACGCGAGAAGGAACTGGAAGTTCTGGGAACACGCCTCTCCGAGGACCCGACGGACGCGCTGATGGAGCGCTACGGCAGGCTCCAGAGCGAGTTCGAGCGGGACGGAGGCTACGAGTACCGGGCGCGGGCGGCCTCGACCCTCTCGTCTCTTGGCTTCGCTCCCGAGGACTGGAAGCGTCCCGTCGGCTCGTTTTCGGGCGGTGAGCAGAGCCGCATAGCACTGGCTCGCTTGCTGCTGGAGGAGCCAGACCTCATCCTCCTCGACGAGCCCACAAACCACCTCGACCTGCGCGCCATCGAGTGGCTGGAGAGCTTCGTCAAAAGCGCCAAGAGCGCCGTTCTCGTCGTCTCCCACGATCGCTATTTCTTGGACGCGGTGGCGGGTTCGATCCTTGAGCTCGAAGACGGCCGCCTCCAACGCTACGCCGGCAACTACAGCAAGTACGTGACGGAGAAGAAGGCCCGCGAGGAACAGCTCGCCCGCAAGGCGAAGGCCAACGCAGAACGCAGGGCGCAACTAGAGCGCTTCGTCGAGAAGAACAGGGCCAAGGCGAGCAAGGCCAGCCAGGCCAAGAGCAAGCAGAAGCTCCTCGACAGGATGGAGAAGGTCGAAAACCCGAAAGGCGCCTCCAAAAACGTCAGGCTCGACCTCCGCGGGGAGACTGCGCGGGCTGGACGCGTCGTGCTCGAGATGGAGGACGTGCGCTACGCCTACGAGGACTCGGATGGTCCGCTCCTCGAAGGCCTCGACCTTGTCATCGAACGCGGTGAGAGGGTGGCGCTGCTCGGCCCCAACGGCACGGGGAAGAGTACGATCATGCGCCTGGCTACAGGCGAGCTCTCGCCCGAGCGGGGCACGGTCCGTTCGGGCAACAACGTAACGCTCGCCTACCAGGACCAGCAGCTCGCGCGCCTCGACGACTCGAAGACCGTCATTCAGGAGACGATGGACACGACCGGCTTCGACGCCCCCGAGGCGCGCGACCTCCTCGGCGCCTTCCTCTTCTCCGGCGAGGACGTCTTCAAGAAGGTCTCCTCCCTCTCGGGCGGCGAGAGGAACCGCCTGAGCCTGGCCGAGATCGTGGTGAGCGGAGCCAACGTGCTCCTGCTCGACGAGCCGACGAACAACCTGGACATCCCTGCCCGCGAGGCCCTCGAGGACGCGCTTCTCGAGTTCCGCGGCACGATGTTCTTCATCTCCCACGACCGCTACTTCCTCCGGAAGCTCGCCACCAGGGTCGTAGATCTTGAAGGCAAGAAGCTCAAGAACTACCTCGGCGGCTACGACTACTACCGCTCCCACCGCAGGCTGGACGAGGGTTCAAAGGGCGCCAAGGGCCGTCCGCGCCGTCGCGTCCGGCCCGGGCAGAGCAAGGAACAGAGCATCCTCGCCACCCGCCTCGTAGCCGTGGAAGGTGAGATCGACGCTACCGAGCGCCGTGTGGCCCGCCTCGAGAAAGAACTAGCCACCTCCGAGCTCTACTCCGACGACAAGCGCTCCCGCGAAGTCGTCACCGAGCACCGCCAGCTCAAGAGCACGCTCGACAGCCTCTACGCCGACTGGGGCGAACTCCTCGAAGAGGCGGAAGAGGCGGACCTGTAAGGAATCCAAGACTCCGCAGGACGCTGAAAAGTCGAGGCCGGGATCACCGCGGATAATCCTTCTCGACGTGCGCCCTTCATCCACGCGGGTAGCGGAGACCTGCTGTCAGGGTCACAACCACGCCGAGCGGCAACACTACCTGCGCCAGCACGGGGCTACCCGCCTCCACGACGAGCAATCCCAGGATGAGCGCGCCTGCACCGCCTGCGGCCAGCACTGCCGAGTCGCCAACGATGAAGTCGTACCAGAAACGACCGAACCCGACCAGCCACCTCATGGACTATCTCCCAGTTGGTGCCCCTGGTGTACGTTGCGGCGTTTGATCGCCGTGACGAGCAGACCGGCGACCGCCCCGTAGAACAGGACGAGCAGGAGGATGGTAAAGTCGCCCGCGGCCCATTCGATGCCTACGCCCTCTCCGCCCCAGAAGGTACCGAAGGCCGTCAGCATGATCCCTACCATGAACTTGATGGTGTTCTCAGGCATCCGGCTGAGAGGACGATGGATCGCAGCCCCCGCTAGCGCGACGATCCCCACGGCAAAGAAGGCACCGGACGCGCTTAGGCC
Source organism: Rubrobacter sp. (assembly GCA_035691165.1). Lineage (GTDB taxonomy): Bacteria > Actinomycetota > Rubrobacteria > Rubrobacterales > Rubrobacteraceae > Rubrobacter_D. The sequence continues at coordinate 3,850 of DASSJP010000248.1, read as the reverse complement.
GAAGCGCCCGGAGCTGGCCCCGAAGGTGAGCACTATGAACGCGACCTCGAGACCCTCCAGAAAGACGCCCTTGAATGCAATAACAAAGCCGGTCCAGTCAATCGTGTTCCTGTGAGTCGGCCCGCCGGCAAGCTGTGCGACGCCGCTCCGGAAAGCCTCTTCTTCGTCCCTGAGGGCCTTCAGGCCGGAAGCTCTCAGGATAGCCTTGCGCAACCACTGCAAGCCGAAGATGAGCAAGAGCGCGCCGACCACCAAGCGCAGCGCGTCTATCGGCACGTACTGCACGAGCAGAGGACCCAGCGCCGACACCACCAGGGCTAGCGTCAGAACTGCCAGGACGGCGCCGGTGGTCGCCGTGCGCCAGCCGCGCGTCAGACCCACCGCGAGCACGATGGTCAGCGCCTCGACGGTCTCGACCGCCGAAGCCATGAAAGACGTCAGTAGCAACAGGGCTCCGCTCAAAAGCCAGGCCTCCAGCGGTGATCACGCCCGAACAAAGCTGGCAGATCATACCTCACCTCCAGCGCGCAGCGGCGATGAGAGCCTGAAAATTCTCCTGATCGGAACGGCATGAAATTCGGGTCGAGAACCCGCATAAGGAGTCGGGACGAGAGGATTTGAACCTCCGACCTCCTCGTCCCGAACGAGGCGCGCTACCAGGCTGCGCTACGTCCCGACTGCGCAGGCTATTATACCAGCCGGTTATTGGCTGTCAGCCAGTCAGCACGCCGCCCCGTAGGCGGCTTGGCAGCACTCCAGCATGTCAGCTCTTCCTCCAACGGCGTCACCCACGAAGCGAGACCCAACGGGCGGGAGCCGCCCTTCTCGAACGGCGGTTACTCTCTGCACACCCTTGCTGACGTGCTGATTAGCCGACGGCTATAAACGCCTTATCGCGGCCCGCGTAGAGTTCGAGGGCGCTGGCTATGGCCTCGGCGGCGGTTGCCGGGTAGTAGGGATCCGAGGCCAGGTCATGTTCGTCGGGGTTGGTCAGGTGCAGAGGCTCGAGTACTACGGCAGGGATGTTCGTCTCGCGCAGGATCTCGAACGACCTTCCAAACTCCCCGATATCGCAGGTACCCAGGGTCTGGCTGATTCCCCGCTGCAGATAAGCCGCTGCCATGCGGCCCCTGTGCGACTGGTATCCGAGTCGCTCGAAGTAGAAGGAGGCGGTCCCGCAGGCTGTCGGGGTCGGGTGCCAGGCGTGGTGGATGGAGACGACCATCCTCGCCCCGGAGGAGTTCGCGAGGAAGGCCCTGTCAACCGCGGAGACCTCCTCGTCCTCGCTACGGGTCAGAAGGATCTCCCTGGCTGGCAGGATCTGGGCCAGCTCCTGCGCCACGGCGAGGTTGAGATCCGCCTCGGAGAGCCCCGTCGCGCTCACAAAGCCCGTGTCTCTTCCACCGTGGGCCGCGTCAACGACTATGGCCCCGGAGAAGAGGTCGTCCGTGAAGTACCCCCCGCTCTTGTCAGGGAGCTGGTGGGTGCCAAGAGACTGGGCGGCGAATGTATTCAGGACTTTGAAGACGGCGGCGTCAACCACACCATCATCCCGTAATCCGGCGTTCCTCTGGAAGTCGCGCACAGCCCTGACGGTACGGGAGTCGAAGAGGCCATTCACGGCGCCTGGGTCGAAGCCGAGATCGTCGAGCATCTGCTGGAGCTCGACGACATCGGCTCCCCTGAAAGGCGGCTGCCTCAGGTAGAGCAGGCGTCCCCCCGGCCTGTAGCCCGCCTCGACGACCTCGCGCCAGGTGATCGGACCTACCAGCCCGTCGGCGAGAAGCCCGAGGCGCTGCTGGAAGGCCCGAACGGCGAGCTCCGTCCTCTCCCTGAAGACGCCGTCTATGCCCCTGCTCCCCAGGTCGAAGCCAAGAGCCTGCATGCGGGTCTGGAGATCGACGACCTCCCGCCCCCTGTCTCCCCTACGCAGCGTACGCACGTACCTGACCGGTCTCCCCTTCGTCCTCGCTCAGGGCCGACTAAAGCGGGAGCGCCGGGTTCCGCGAGGACGCCCGGCGCTCCTGAGAGCCGACTCTTCTCTCCTCTAGCTCTCGACTATCCCCAGGATGTCGTCGGCGTCGAGGATCATGTAGTCCTGACCGTCGAGGTTGATCTCGGTCCCCGAGTACTTGGCGAAGACGATGACGTCGCCCTCGCTGACCTTGACCCCGTTCTCGAACTGGCCGACAGCGACGACCTCGGCCGTCTGCGGCTTCTCCTTGGCGGTATCGGGGAGCACTATCCCGGATTCCGTCTGCTGCTCGCGCTCGACGATCTGGACGAGCGCCCGCTCTCCCAAAGGCTTGAACTTCATCTGTTTGACCTCCTGTATCTTCGGACTTTTCTACGACTCCCCGCACGGCGAACGGCCCCGCAGAGCTTTTGTGCGCCAGAGATTGTAACCGCGAGGGTTACTTCTCGCAAAGTTACAGGCCGAGCTGCGCCGAGAGCTGGTTTTTCGGAAGGGCCCCGACAGCCTGCTGGGTGACCTGGCCCTCTTCGAAACGGGCGATGGTCGGGATGCTTGAGATGCTGTAGTTCATCGCGGTCGAGGGGTTGTCGTCCACGTTGAGCTTGACGAACCTCACGTCCTCACGCGACTCGGACATCTCTTCCAGGATCGGAGAGATGCGCCGGCAAGGGACGCACCAGGGTGCCCAGAAATCCACAATGACCGGCCTCTCCGACCGTAGAACGTCGCTCTCGAACGTCGCGTCCGTTACCTCGGCTACCGCCATTAACTCGAACCTCCATCGTCTCTGAAGTGGTCTTCGCCGGGATATTCTAGCACGCGAGTGGAGGCTTCTCGGAGCCCGCAAAAGTTCTCTAGGTTCGGCTCTCTTCGAGGCTGTGCGAGAGGACCTCGACCTGCACGGAGTCGGCCAGCTCCTCGGCCCGTCTGGCCTCGAAGAGGCCTGCGCCGAGGGTCTCGGCGTTGGCCGCCGCGCACCCTGCGGCGAGGCGGACGGCCTCGCCGGGCGCGAGGTTACGGTGCAGGAGCCCTGCGAGGAGACCGGCGAGATAGGCGTCTCCACTCCCCACGGTCGAGACGGCCTCCACTTTGGGCGCACGGGCCGAGACGACGCCGTTCTCGGTGCTCAGGTAGGAGAGACCCTCCGGCGAGGTGATGCAGGCGTCAGCAGCCCCGAGCTCGACCAGCCTGGAGACGCCCAGGGGGAAATCTCCGTCCTCGATGAAGTCGAAGCCGACGACGCTCTCGGCCTCGTGCTGGTTCGGGCTGACCAGCGAGGGGTTCGCCTTGAGCGCGGCCGTGAGCACGGATGGAGGCGAATCCACTACCGTGTAGAGTCCACGTTCTCTCGCGCGCCGCACGAGGCCGACGAGGAAGCTCTCGTCCAGGTTGGGCGGGACGCTGCCGGCGAAGACGACGGCCGTGGCGTACTCCATCAGGTGCTCAAGGCGCCTGGAGAACTCCTTGGCCTCGGCCTGGGTCACCTCTGGGCCGTACTCGTTGATCTCCGTCTGCGTCCCGGCCATCGGGTCGATGATCGCCGTCGAAGTGCGAGAATATCCCTCTATCTCGACGAGGTCGAATGGGATGCCAGCCTGAGAGAGGCCGTCGCGGATGGCGTCGCCGTTGCGCCCGCCTGCGAACCCTGCAGCAAGGACAGGCACGTCCAGGGTCCGCAAGGATCGGGCCACGTTAACGCCCTTTCCGCCGGCCAGCGTCATGCTTTGCGGCGCCCTGTGCCTGTGCCCGAGCGTGAGGCTGGGAACGACAAGCGTCCTGGCCACGGCAGCGTTGAGGGTGATGGTGAGTATCATGCCTCTCCCTACCTATCTCCTATTCGAAAATCCCCTCAACGGTATACCACACCCGCTGTCC
>DASSJP010000247.1:0-2587 GCA_035691165.1 Rubrobacter sp. | reverse complement strand
GAGCTTCGCCGTCCTCGTCCAGGCAGACGAGACCATCATGACCAAACATCTGAACGTAGGATGCGTTGGTGAAGACGTCCTGACCTTCGGCGTCAACCACAAGCACGCCAACATCCATGCTGTCCAGGATGACCTCGAGGCGCCCGATCTCATCCTCGCCGTCCTGGGCGAGTGTTTGCATCTCCTGGCTCCGGGCCTGAAGGTCGTCGGTGGTCGTGTTCAACTCCTCGACGGTCGCCTGAAGCTCCTCGTTGAGGGTCTCCAGCTCCTCGTTTGTGGCCTGAAGCTCTTCGTTGAGGGTCTCGACCTCCTCGGTCGCGGCCTGCGCCTCCTCGGTAGAGAGTAGGAGCTCTTCGTTGGTCGTCCTGAGCTCCTCGTTGACCCTGGTCAACTCCTGGTTGCCCTCGTCGAGCTGGCGATTCGTTTCGGAAAGCCGCATATTCAGAAACCGTTCCTGTTCGAGCTCGGTCTCGACGGAGTCAAGCCGCTCCTGCAAACTATCACGCGCTTGGACCAGTTTGGTGACGTCTCTCAGAATCAGCATCACCGTCTGGGGCGACCCCTGATCGCCCCAGACCAGATTCTGGGGGGCGGCGAGTATCCTGAGGTGACGAAGCTCGCCGGTGCCAGGCTCCTCGACCGCGAGCTCGGCATCATCTATCGGAGCGTCCTGGCGGAATGCGGCATCGATTATCGCACGCAGCGTCGCGTACCCGGCGCCGTGGGTGAGGTGGATCAGATCCTCCCCCGTCGCCGGACTGTGGATGTCGAGCAGGCGGCGGGCCGTGTTGTTTATCAACTGGATGTCGTAGCGTCGGTCGACCACCACCACGCCGATGTGTAGCCTGAGAAGGAAGCGGTTGATGATCTTGTCCTCCCGATGCTGCTCCTGTTCCCTCGGTGTGAGTCCCAGGTTCCTACGCCCCCTTTGAGACGAGGGATCCCTCTTCAGTGGGGCTGCCGCTGGGCTCTCGAGGAGGGCGGGCGGCATCAGGAAGCGGTCGCCGCGGCGGCTGTAGATCTTCTGGTGCTTGTTCTCAGGGACGTAGTATTCACTCAGTGCGCCTGTTGACTCGGCCTTGCCAAGCACCAGGCGTCCGTTGTTCCTCAACGAGTACGCGAAGAGCTGCAGCGCCCGCTTCTGTAGCTCAGAGGTGAAGTAGATCAGCACGTTGCGGCATATGACCATGTCTATCCGGGGGAAAGGAGAACGCTGGCCGAGATCGTGCTGTCCGAAGATAACCATCGAGCGCACCAGCTTGTTGACCTGGTAGTTGTCGTCTTCTTTGACGAAGTAGCGGTTGATCAGGGCCTCTGGGACGTTGGCAAGCGCCGAGTGCGTGTAGATGCCGTTCCTGGCGAAGGCGATGGCTTTCTCATCGAGGTCCGTGGCGAAGATGCGCACGTTGAACTGTCCCAACTCGTCGCCCAGAGCCTCGGCTACCAGGATAGCCAGCGAGTAGGCCTCCTCGCCCGTCGCGCAGCCCGCCGACCAGAAGCGCAACTGGTTGCCCTGCATCCTGGCCTCCTCTATGAGCTGCGGCACAGTCTCATCTTTGAGTATTTCGAACAGCCCGGCGTCGCGGAAGAACTCCGTCACTGTGATCAGGAACGAGTTCACGAGGTGCTGGAATTCCTCGGGATGTTCCCTCACGTAGTCGGCGTACCCCTCTATGCTCGCAGAGCCGGTCGCGACGATCCGCCTCTGCAGGCGGCGCATGATCGTGGGGGTCTTGTAGCCCGAGAAATCTATGCCGTTGCGCTCTCGCACCTCCTCGAGCAGCGCGTTCAGCGCCACCTGCTCGTCCGGCTCCTCCGGGACGGGGTAACTCGTAAGCAGGCCGTGGATTATCTCTCCTATTGCGTCAAGCTCCGCGACGATGTCAACGGTGTTTGGGGCGAGCGACTGGGGCATCCCAGGGTATTTTGCGGTCCTGGGGTTCTGGATTATTACAGTGCCGCCCGCTTTCTTTACCACCCCGGCCCCTGCCGCGCCGTCCGAGCCAGTGCCCGTGAGGATGACGGCTATCAAGTGCTCGCCAACGACCTCGGCCGCGCTGCCGAGCAGCAGATCTATGGAGGGCTTGGGCCGTCCGTGGCTGTCTACCCTGAGGTCGATCTCGGTGCCCGTTACGTTGACGTGGCGGTTGGCTGGCACCACGAAGACCACGCCTGACTCAAGCTGCTCGTGGTCTGTAACCGTGCGGACGGGAAGGGTGCTCTTGCGCCCGAGGATCTCTGCGAGATGGCTCTCGCGGGCCGGGTCGAGATGCTGGGCGACGATGACAGGAGCGGGAAAGTCCTCCGGAAGGGTCGAGAGGAGCAAGGACAGGGCCTCGACCCCGCCCGCGGAGGAGCCGATCACAACGAGACTGGAAAGCTCCTTGGGCTCAGGCACTACTGCGCCTCCACTCGTACGGGATGGGCTGCACGCGACAGGTACATCGGTCTGGTCGAAACATGATCAATCTCCCGCAATCTCTTTCAGTGTCTTGATATCCGTGACGTGTATGTGACGGTGTACGATAGTTATCGCCCCCGATCCCCGACGGCTGAGCAGGGCGTTGGTTGTGGCTTCGCGGTTGGC
>DASSJP010000246.1:0-4057 GCA_035691165.1 Rubrobacter sp. | reverse complement strand
GAGCCCCCCACGGTAACTGGGACGTTCAAGGTTTCCCCACGTACCGCTTGGAGCGCGAGCAATCCGGGGGCCATCAGGGAGGCGGTGGCGAGCAACACGAGACGCCGCCGCGTGAGCCTCGTCTCGGGATCGAGCACAGTGTTGTCGGACAAGTGTGTCATCGAAGGATGCAGCGCAGCGGTCCCGAATAGCACCAAGAAAAGCATCTCGAAGGCATCGATCGGACTTCCGGTCTGGTAGGTGCCTGCCAGCGTCGTCACGCCGTACCTCGCGTCGAAAATCAGCATGCACAACAAGCCCGCGACCAGAAGATAATATGCGAACGGACGCTCCCCGCGCACGAGCAGCATCCGCACCACGACCGCTAGCAGCAGCACGTCCATCAGCGGGTACGCCATAGAGACCAGCCGCTGGAGCAAAGTGAGCGACGGATCTGTCGTGTACGGCTCGATCAAGAAGACCCATGCGAGCATCCCCACGGCCACGGTGACGATTATCGGGTCTATCGTGCTGGCCCGGTCGCGGACGAGTCTCCGGCTCTGGAACAGCAGCAGCGCGGAGGCCGCACAAGGGTAGCTGGCGATGAAGAATACGTCGGCCACCGACGGGAACGGGGTCTTCCCCAGGGTCGCCTCGTAGTAAACGTAGGTTACGATGCCGAGGACGAACAGCAGCAAGCCGCAGGTGAATAGATACCAGGACAGCGGCCGCTTCGGGCGGTGCATGAGGATGCCGGCCACGGCAGCCCCTAGCGCGGCCAAGTTGAAAAGGGGCCGAAAAGTTTCCTGCAGCGCTGCTGACGGGAGCAAGAAGTATGCGCCCGTGGCGAGAACGCCAACCAGCAGATACACAAGCCACGCTCGCGACCGCCCGTCGGCCTTTCTTATTCCTGCCGGGTTAGAATGAGTGTGATGAGACTTGGACAGCCTTATTGGTGGCTCCTTTCGGTAGCCCGGCTACCTCTCTTTCGAGAGGCCCGTGGCTTTGCGCCCTCACCTCGCGGCGAGTTTGCCTTTTCCAGGATGGTCGCCATTATACTCACATGACGGGAAGTACGACCACATGCCATCGGGCAATTCTCCCCTACCAGCCGGCTGTCTGCCAGCCGGGCCCATAAGAAAGCTCGAATATGTTGAACATGTAGCAGTTTGGAATGCTGAAGTGCCAGGCAAACCGTGGATGCACCAACGCTTATACCCCTCTCGCGAGCGCACGTTTTGCACTGCTGGTGCAGGATGGACCGAGCGCACTATGCAAACCGCTGTGGGCACTACGGATGAACTTCTGCGGCACAAATAACTACACGACGATCAGAGGAGGGCCTCACTCCGTGATGCACCTCAGCGCTCTTTCTCTTGCCCTTATTCACCCTACTGCCTAGAGGAGCGGTGTGGCTTTTCTAGTCACCCGCGTTAGGTCGCCAGGGGTCAGGTAGCCACCGCTGGCCGCGGCAGGCGTGGGGAGGGGCACCTACGCGAGGTTTGCGCTGCAACGAGCCGCTCCTCGGCCCCTCTTCTTGACGAAGGGGCCGAAGGGCGGTCTCAACGAAGGAAAGGGGTTGGCTAATGGTCAGCTTCAACAAGGTACCCTGGCCGGAAACTTTACTAGGGACCCGGAACTCAGGTTCACCCAGGGCGGCGAGCCCGTCTGCGGCTTTGGCCTTGCGGTCAACGACAAGCGCTCGAAGAGGGAAGACGCCGTCGACTTCTTCGACATCGCAGCCTGGCGCGAGCTCGGCGAGACGGTCGCCAACTACAAGAAGAAGGGCGACCCCATCCTCGTCGAGGGGAACGCCGAGGGCGGCAATAACGGCTCCTCCGGAAGCTCCGCCGGCACCTCAAGGAGCGGCGGCCGTGCGGGCCAGGATGCGGATATCAAGGAAGAAGACTGGGAGGATATCCCCTTCGCCGAAGGCCACAATGCCAAGGTGAGGATCGCTCGCGACATCCTCTAGGGGGAGGTGATCCGCATCTACCCCTGACGGGGAAAGCCGGGGTCGGGCCGCTCGGCCCGGCCCTTTTTTTTGTCCGGAGATGGACGCCACCGTCGCGGGACCTCGCGGCGGGACTGGGGTAACTGAGGCGAGCCCTCGGGGATATCGGCTGCGAGAGCCAGGAGCGGGTGTCATGGTCCCCGCGTTGTCCGGTGCCCTCCGGCCCCTCCGTCTGCCGAAGGAGCCGGAGGTGGCGCGATGCAAGCGGCATTCGAGGCGGGCCTTACGGCCGAGGAGATCGGGCTGCCTGTCGAGTGGGTGCTCGGGTATCTCGGCCCCGCGGAGGCGGGGGACGTGGTCTCGTTCTTCTAAGCCGGGATGCCGGACCGTTTCAAGGAGGCACTCCGGCACCACCAACCTGGGTCCATCCGACCACGACGGGCCGTCGATGCCAGCGGAGCACTGGTGAGCGGCGCTGTGGGAGGCCGAGGAGGTACCGAGCCCGGTCGCGTGACGCGCTGCGGCCGGAATCGGCCATTCCTACGAACGGAGGCGACGATGACGACGGGGCGAGATCCCTACTCCCGCGTCTACGACGCGGAAGACGACTTCGAGCACGACCTCGCGCACGGAACTCTTCCTAGGGCGCGACAAGTTCGGATGCACTATCCCCGAACGGTGTTGCTTGTCGGGATAGCGCTCACCTTCGGAGTGCGCAAGCGTAAAGATGATGGGTGACCTCTACGCCGAGACAAGCGCCGAGATAGGGGCGTCTGGCGAGCAAGGAGCCCCCATTTGATCTCTGTGCTCCTCGTAGTGTGCGTCAGCGTGGCCGCGGTGTCCCTCCGCGCCGTCGGCTCCCTCCGTCGGAGGGCCGCACTCAGGCTCCAAGCCCTCGTGTCTGCGCCGGCCCGCCTCGCGGCGGCCCTCCTGGACCTCGGCAACCACCTCATGCTATCTGCGGAGGAGCGGAGGGCCATGAGGCTGCGCCGCTGGCTTTCATCGACGCGGGCGCGCCGGCTCGGGGTTGCGGCCGCGGCTGTGAGAGCGGAGGCGAAGCGGCTCGACGACGTGACCCTTGAGATCCCGATCGGCACCCGCACCCTGGAGGGCAACCCAGGACGGTACGCTCGCCCTCTCCTGCGTCGTCTACGAGCCTTCCGCGAGCGGCGCCGCAACGGACCCGCTGGACGAGGCGGCTACGCCTTTCTGGCGCGTGTTGAACAAGGCCTCGCCGGGATACCGTGGGTCCTCCGTTACGGTTGAGGTCCCTGAGCTAGAGCGGGCGCTCCTCTCCTACCACGCCCGTCCTCTTCGCCCCGAAGGAGAGGCCATTGAGGCGCGCTTCTTCGACGAGGACATCCACGAGGAGCCGGCAATGCAGGCAACCCGCCGCCGTAAGAAGAACCCGGTAAATCTAGTGTAAGTCAGTCGACCAACGCTCTGCCTGGAGGTGCCGAGACGAGGCGCGGCGAGAATCTCGCTGATGCCCTCAAGAGTATGTCGTTGAGGTCGCCATCCTCTCTGCCGTGGCCTGGCTGGAGGACGCTGCGGGGCGAGCCTGTTCCTGAGAGTCCAAGCCGGGGGATACCTCACTGCGCAGCCGTGGGGCCGGGAGAATGCCACATCGCATCGTTTGGAGCCAGCTCGGCCGCGGACAGGACGTTACTCCTGGGCTTCCGCGGTCTCTCGCCAACCTCGCGGCACACCCGTGTCACGGGGTCTATATCCTGGTTTGCTTCGCAAGATTTCCGGCCGGCCACCCGCTTGGTGGCCGCGAGACTTTTGAAGAAGCTACCAATGGCGCGGCTTCCGAAGAAGAGAAGGCTCAGGAAATCTTCAGCCACAAATCAGCCCACGTTAAGGACCTCCAGGTATAAGAAGCTCCATAGTGGCTGGGATGCCATAAAATCCTGATAACGTTTCCTCATGAGAGAGGCTCCGGGTGGGTGAAACGCAGGCGCAAGGAGGCGCGAGATGGCTGAGGGCGGTGATTCGGCAGGCGGTCGCGGTCCTCTAAGGAGCATGCGTTCCGCTACAGGGGCCGGGGAGAGCGCGGGGACTGCCCGCGAGCTCTGGGGCTGGGTCGAAAGTCGCACGGGCCTCTCGGCGCTTCGCTACAGG
>DASSJP010000245.1:0-4272 GCA_035691165.1 Rubrobacter sp. | reverse complement strand
TTGATCTCATCTACCTTGATCACGGGCACGTCGAGCAAGACGTCCGGGATCTTGCCGTTCATGGCGGCGTCGTCGTCGTCGTACTCCAGCGTGTAGTCAGCGTATTCCTTCTCGGGAATCGTCTTGTCGCCGGGTATGTTGGCCGCGAACCTGTACTCTTCCTTCTTCTGGACCGAGGTACGGGGATCGTTCTTCCTCACGGGGGTGTTGTCGTCGATGTCAGCCATATCCTGCTGCATCTCCGCCAGCTCCTGCTCCGTCAGGTTCTGCTCGTATCTGGTGTTCTGCTCAGACTCTGACTTCTGTTCCTCCTGCTGATTCTGCTGAGGTTGTTGCTGACTCTGGCCGCCAGCCACCTGCGATTGTTGCTCGTCTGTCTGCTGAGTGCCCGAACCTTCGGATGCCATCCCTGTTGTCTCCTGTAGATAGAAATGATTTGTGACGTTACTTCTTATATGCCACGCTGTTGACCGGCCCAAACCACCTGTGTCCTGGCTCCGGCCCGCGAACGTAGTACCTTCCTGGTTGCGCTCCTAATCAAATTAGATGCCGGACGACCGCTTCCGGTTACACGGGGCGACGGAAGAGATCAGAGGAACTTCTTGTAAACCCCTATGTTGGAGGTGTCGCGAACGCCGAGGGCTTCTTTGAGTTCGTTCAGGCTGGCACCACGGCGCAGGAGCCTGATAGCGAAGGTGTGGCGCAGGTTCATCGGGGAGACGCGCCACATCCCGACCTGGTCACAGCGTTTCCAGATGGCGTTCTGCAACGTCTTCGAGGTCGTGACGGGACGGGCGGCGCGGGCGACGATGAGCTCGGGCGTCTCGTCGTCGCGCCGCTCCAGGTAGCTCCGTATAGCCCCGACAGTCTCGTCGGAGAGGCGCCGTACGCGCGGGGCGAGGTGGGAGCCAGGACCACCGAGGTGCGCCTGGGCGGCATCGAGATCCACGTCGCTCTTGAGGAGGCCCCGGATCTCGCTCACCGTCACCCCTGTGTCAAGCATGAGCCGTATGACCGCGGCGTCACGGGCGTCGTCGCGGGTGTTCAGTGGGAAGGAGAGGAGCTGGTCCACCTCGTCTTCATCGAGAAACACTATCTGCTGGTCGAGAGGCTGGTGCATTGGTTCGATGGGGTCGAAGTCCAACTCGGCCTCGGTCGAGGTCCTGGCCCAGTCGAGAAACCTCCTCACTGCGGCGTCCTTGCGGTAGACGGTAAAGCGCTTGCGGTTGCCTCCGAGGAGGTGGTTGCGGAACTCCATCACGGCACCGACGCCGACGTTATCGATCTCGGTCACGTCCCTCTCCTGTAGGAAGCGGGCGAACTCTCGCAAGTCGGCCACGTAGAACTCGGCGGTGCGGGGGCTCGTGCCAGGGTCTTCGGAGAGATCGGCGGCGAAGGCTTCGATCAGGTCGTCTATCTTCACGCTTACCATTCTAACGGTAATTTAGTGCCGCTTGGTATACTGCCATCGGGTGATCGGTACTCCAAAAGCGTCGGTCTTGCTTGTCTCGCTGGCGATCTTATTTTGCCTCGTAGCCCTTCCCATCCTGCCCGAAAGGGAGACAGCCTCTGCGAAGCTCCGCACCGCCGAGGTCGAGAACACAGGCACGCTGCTCGGAGAGAACTCCCCGGAACTAACGGCTCCCCAGGAAGCTCCTTCTGTATCCACCAACGGGAAGCACACCTCCGCGGCCATGAAGATCACCGTTCCGAGGCTCGGCCTGAAGAACGTGGCAGTACGGACGGGCTCGAGCCAGGCGGATCTCGACAGGGAGGGCATACTCCGACTGCGCGGCAGCGGCCTACCCTGGATAGCCGGGTCGAACACCTTTATCACGGGGCATGCCCTCGGCTTCCCGAGTACCAGGGTGCCCTACGCCTTCTACAAACTAGACAAGATGAGACCTGGGGATGAGATCTTCATCGACGATTCAAAAGGACGCAGGTACACGTTCAGGGTCTACGACCGTCTGACCGTCGAGCCGGACGACTACTGGGTGACCTACCCCGTGGAAGGCGTGACCGTCGTCTCACTCCAGAGCTGCATCCCCATCCCGACCTTCGAGAACCGTCTAGTAGTGCGCGGCGAACTGGTCTCTTAGCCTGTCAGCAGTCAGCTTTTCTGGCTGCGACTTCCCACACCAGCTTCTCCTCGCCGTACCTGCGCGTCATGCGCTCGTTGGCCTCCACAATCTCCCACCCGTTCTCGAAGAGATCATCCACACTCGTCCCGTCGAAGAGACGTTTCGGCATCCCCCCGACCAGATAGAAATTGGCTTCGATCTCCTGTTTTTCGGCGGCGGAGTAGTGAGGGTCTCGCGTCGAGTTGAGGCGGGCCAGAAGGTGTCCGTGCGGCCGCAGGCAGCGGCGGACGTCGTCCAGGATCTCCAGGGTCTGGCGCCAGAGGAAATAGTGCAAAGACAGGCTCGCCACGATTACCCGGAAAGCGGCATCGGGGAAAGGCAACCGGCGGGTAAGATCTACGTTCTGCACCCTGGCGTCAGGCGCGCGCCGCCGCGTGAGTTCGAGCGCCTCTTCCGAGAGATCCGTGGCGATGACGGCGAACCCGAGCCCCGTAAGAAATCTGGCGTCCTGCCCGCTTCCGCAGCCGAGTTCCAGTATCGGGTCGTCGCGGCTTGTTTCCAGTACGGTTTGCCAGCGCTCCAGCCAGTGGTCTTCCGGCCCTTGCTCGAAGCGGTGTAGGATCTCGCCCCAATTATGGTCCACGCTGCCTCCCTACTGACCTTCTGAGGGATCTACGAAAGGCGTCGTCTTTTCGCCTCCTTCTACCACGGGTGCCAACCCTATCGACCGCCTGCGGTCAATGACGCTGCCGCCGAAGGAGGGCAGGGAGCTCAGGTAGAGTGCCAGGGCGAGACCATGGCCGCAAAGGGCGACGGCCTTCTGGGGATGGCGGGCCGAGATCTCCCCGATGCACTCCACCATTCGCGCTCTCACATCCGGTGCGCCCTCCCACTCCTCGGGCGGGTCTGCGGGATGCTCCAGATACCGGCGTACCGCGCCGTCGTAGTCATCTATCCATTTTGCAGGACGGCGGGTTTCGCGCAAACGTTCGTCCTCTTCGATCTGCAATCCGTGTGTGGCTGACGCGGGTCGGACCATCGATAGCCCTTTGCTTTCGGGGCTGCTGTACAAGGCAGAAACCTCATCCCAGAAAAGAGCCTGCGCCAGGAGGGCGGACTGCGCTTCGCCCTCCTGGGAGAGTGGCCACAGGTGGCTATCAGGTACTGTCGGCGGGGTGATAGCGTGACGGATCAGATAAAGGCGCAAAGATCAGGTGTTCGGCGGTCACCGCTTGCGGAGGATGTGGCGTTCTATGGCGTCGTGGGCCGCGTTGATCTCTGCTGTGACGCGTTCGGCGCGTATACGCTTTTCAGGGTCGGAGAAACGGTCGGGGTGGAAGCGCTTGACCAGCTCCCTGCGTTTCCTATCCACCTCTTCCATGGAGGCACCGGGGATCAGGCCGAGCCTGTCGTACGCGGAGATCACGTTCGGCGGGTATCTCCTTGGGGCGAAAGTGGTGGCCGTGGCACGCCATCCCGAGGTACTCTCCTGGGAGCGGCTCGGGCCGCTCTGTTCTGCGGCCGCCTCTTCCGCTGCGCGGCGCTCCTCCTCGGCCCTGCGCCACTCCTCGTAAGCACCCCTCCAACCGGCCTCGAAGGCCCCTCTGAGGGCCTCGCTACGCTCGCGGCTGGTGCGCAGCCTCTCGCGGAAGCGCTCGTCCTCCTGCAGGCTTGAGACGAAACCCTGGGCCAGGCGCCCCAGACGGCGCGGGATGCTCACTGTTCCTTGTTATCCAGGTATTCTTCGGAGTCGGAGAGCGGGCCCGGGCGGCGGAGGACCTGGGTGTCGTCCTCCTCATCCACTCCCTCCATGACCTGCGTCTCCTCCCCGGCAGCGGGGTCGGAAGGCGTCTCGCCGTCTTCCTGTGGCAGGCCGAAGAACTCGCGCACCATATCAATGTTGTCCAGGCCTGCCTCTGCGGAGGAGATCTTCCTCTCCTCCTCGGAGACGCCGAAGTTCCTGGCCTCGCGCGCCTTGCGGATCTCGTCTTCGAGGTTTCTGATGACTTCTTCTGTCTCCTCCTTGAGCTGCTGTATACGGTTCTCGCTCAGGTCTATCTCGGAGTTGAGCCTGGACTCCCTTGCCCTCGTGGAGGACTCGAGCTCGGCGATGTCTATCCCCGCCGCCTCTAGCGTTCCCCGCACGATACGCACCGCGGCCGGCCTCGGCACCTCGGGCGGGAGGTTC
>DASSJP010000244.1:0-2498 GCA_035691165.1 Rubrobacter sp. | reverse complement strand
CGGCGACGGAGAATTCCATACGTCCTGCCGTCACCGTGAGCTACGCCCAGACGCTCGACGGGCGCGTGGCGACCGCAACGGGGGAATCCAAGTGGATCAGCTGCCCCGACTCCCTGCGCTTCGCCCACGAGATGCGCGCCGGCCACGACGCCGTCCTCGTCGGAGCGGGTACGGTCTGCAAAGACGATCCTCGCCTGACGGTCCGCCACGTCCGGGGCACGAATCCCCTGCGGGTTGTCGTTGACAGCACCCTGCGTACGCCATCCGGCGCAGCCGTTCTCGCGGACGGCGCTGCCACCGCTACGGTGCTCGCCGTTACGGATCGCGCCCCCAGGGAGCGCCGCGAGAAGGCGCTCTCTTCGGGCGCCACCGTCCTGATCCTGCCTTCAAATCTCGACGGTCGTGTTGACCTGGAAGCCCTGTTGGAGAAGCTTGTGGGGCTGGGTGTCGGGTCGGTGATGGTCGAGGGAGGCGCTACCATGATCACCAGCTTCCTCAGGGCGAGGCTGGTAGACAGGCTGGCCGTTTGCGTCGCCCCCAAGATCCTGGGTGACGGCATAGAGGCCATCGGTGACCTTGGCATTCGCGACCTTTCCAGCTCCCTCACCCTCGCCGACGCCACCGTCGAACCCTACGGGGTGGATCTTATCCTCAGCGGACGCGTCGAGTATCCGGATGGCATCTCCGATCGGGGTTGAACTGAAGGCCAGAGCCCTCTGGTTTACAGCCCCGCGTACAGCTACGCTGCGCGAGGAGACCGTGCCGTCCCCCGGACCCGGCGAGGTACGCGTCGAGACCATCGCCTCGGCCGTAAGCGCGGGCACGGAGATGCTCGTCTACCGCGGCGAGGTGCCGGAGGATCTTCCCCTGGATCTTCCGACGCTCGAAGGGAGCTACTCCTTGCCGATCAAATACGGCTACGCCGCCGTAGGGCGCGTCATGGACACTGGCTCCCACGTCGAATACCTCTCTCCCGGAGACGACGTCTTCGTCCATCATCCGCACCAGGAGGTCTTCGTCGTCCCTGCTCGCATGCCTGTGCTCCTCCCCGAAGGTCTTGACCCCTCGCTCGGCGTATTCACCGCCAACCTCGAGACGGCTCTGAACGTCGTCCACGACACGCCCGTGCGGGTCGGAGAGACGGCGCTGGTCTGCGGCCAGGGCGTCGTCGGCCTCCTCGTGGCCAGGCTCCTGAAGCTGGCCGGCGCTGGACAGGTGCTCGTCGTTGACCCTCTGGAGAAGCGCCGCGAACTGGCGCTCGCCGGAGGCGCGGACTATGCGTTCGAGCCCGAAGGTCTGAGCGAGCGCGTCACGGAGATCACCGGCGGGCGAGGGGCAGACGTGGCCGTCGAGACAAGCGGTTCTGGGGCTGCTTTGCAGAGCGCCATAGACGCCGTGGCGACCGAGGGCACTGTCGTCGTAGCCTCGTGGTATGGAACGAAACCCGTCACGCTCTCGCTCGGGGGACGTTTCCACAGAGGAAGGGTGAGACTCCGCTCCTCACAGGTCGGGCGGCTCAACCCCGAGCTTGCGCCTCGCTGGGACCGGGACCGGCGTATGCACACGGTTCTCGGTTTGCTTAATCGGCTGGATTTGCGGAATCTCATCTCCCACCGTATCCCTTTCCTAAGTGCCTCCGAGGCATACGCGCTCCTCGATGAGAGACCAGGCGAGGCTGTTCAGGTAGTCTTTACCTACGAGGGAGGACGAGATGTATGAGATCTACGTCGCCGCGCGGTTCGAGGCGGCGCACAGGCTCGTCGGGGATTTCGGGCCGGCGACGCGGATGCACGGGCATACTTACCGCATCGAGGTAATCGTGCGCGGCCAGCATCTCGGAGACGACGGCTCGCTCTACGACATCGGCGCACTGGGGCAGGCTGTGGACGGCCTAGCCGCCTCCCTTAATTACCATGATCTGAACGAGGTCCCCGGCCTGGCAGGCGTGAACACGACAGCCGAGACCGTGGCGGATTACTGCTGGGAGAAGCTGGCTCCACCTCTGCGTAACGAGGGGCTCGAATCGCTTGCGGTACGCATCTGGGAATCTCCGGACGCCTACGCCGCCCGCGAAGACACGCTGGCCTGAAGGGATTCTCCTGCGCGTCGCGTTCGTCACGGTGGGGGACACGGGCCGCAAGACCGGCGGTTACCTGTACAACGCGCATGTGATCTCCGGCCTGCGTAACAGGAGCGTCGAGGTCGAGGAGATCGTGGCCTGCGGAGCATCCCCCGAGGAGCAACGGGCCGCCGCCCAACGACTTGGCTCCATACTCGACCCTTCCAGGTTCGACGCGATAGTAGTCGACGCTCTCGCCCGCATTGCAGTCGCTCGGCACCTGGACTGCTGGAGGACATCGCTGCCCGTCGTTGCGATGGTCCACGAACTGCCGAGCGTCGCTGGTGGCGAGTCCGGCCCTGAAACCGTGGCCAGCGAGCGGGACTATGAGGAGCCTCTGTTACGCGCAGACCGGCTCGTCGCCGTGAGCGAGCACGGA
>DASSJP010000243.1:0-6903 GCA_035691165.1 Rubrobacter sp. | reverse complement strand
TCCTGGCTCCTCTGGCCTGGGTGTTCTGGGTCAGCGTGGCCCACCCGCCGGACCTTGGCGGCGCGGTGACAGTACCGTCGTTGCTCTCGTACCCCGCCGTTCTCTATGGAACCCCGCTCGCGGCCGGGCTCGCCAACAGCGCCATCATCGCCGGGAGCACCGCAGTCCTCACGCTTGTCCTCGCCTGCCCCGCCGCCTACGCCATAGGCCGTTTCGGCCTGCCCTACGCTAACGTGTTGCTAGGCGTCCTGCTCGCGGTCGCGTTCTTCCCGCCGGTGGCCGTACTGGTACCGCTCCTGGTGCAACTCAGGGAGACGGGGCTCATCGGCACCCAGCTCGGGGCGATAGTCCCCGACACGGTGTTCTTCCTGCCGTTCGCGATCTGGCTGCTCGCGACCTTCTTTCGCGATTTGCCCGCAGAGGTCGAGGATGCTGCAAGGGTGGACGGCGCCGGCCCACTACGGGTGCTCACGGCGATCATCGTGCCCCTCGCGGCGCCCTCCGTGTTCGCCACGGGTGCCTTCGTCTTCGTGCTCGCCTGGAACGAGCTGATCTTCGCCTCGACCTTCACCCTTAGCGAGTATGTCAGGCCTGTAACGGTTGTCCTCTCGGACCTCGTCGCGCAGGCGAGGATGGGATTCCCGGGACCTCTGGCCGCGGGCTCTCTTATCGCGGCCCTGCCTCCCGCTGCGCTCTTTTTGATCTTCAGGCGGCGCATACTCGCAGGGCTGACGGGCGACGCGCTCGGCGAGGCGCAATACGCAGCCGGCAGGCGTGGTTTCCTCGCTGCGATACCGCAGAGGGCACCGCTCTGGGCTGCTACGGCAATCTTCCTGCTCGCGGGCGCCTGGGCGGCCTCGCTCTTCGCGCGCCACGGCCTCGCCGCCCTCGCCTTCCCGTACCCCCTCAACTACGGTGAGGGCCCGCTCCTCGACCAGGCTGCCAGGCTTGCCGACCTCGAAACCATCTACCGCGCGGATATCTCGAAGCCTCCCTATGTGGTCTCCAACTACCCCCCGCTCTTCGTGGGATTCCAGGCGCCCCTCGTATGGATCTTCGGCCCCGCGTTCTGGTACGGCAGGGCCATCTCCCTCGCCTCGACCGTCGTGGTTGCCTGTCTCATCTCGGCGGTATTACACGCGCTCACAAGGGACAGGATCTCCTCCATGGTAGCCGGCCTGACCTTCATGGCCGTGCCCTTCGTGCTTCACTGGTCATCTCTCGACAGGGTGGACATGCTCGGGCTCGCCCTCTCGTGGGGCGCACTCTACATTATCGTCCGCCGTTCGGACCGCAGCGGCGTTATCCTGGCGGCTCTCTTGCTCGTCGCGGTGGCCTACACCCGCCAGACTTTCGTCCTGGCCGCCCCGCTCGCAGCATTCGCGTGGCTACTCGCCGGCGGGCACAGGCGCCGGGCACTCGACCTGGCGGCCCTTACCGGCGGGTTCGGCGTGTTGCTACTTGCGATGTTCAGCTCGCTCACGGGCGGCGGGTTCTTCTTCCACACCGTCACCGCCAACGTAAACGAGTTTCGGTGGGAACAGGTCTCCTCCAACCTCGTGACGACGCAGGCCCTCATGCCTATGTTGATCCTTGGGGCACTGGCATTCGTGGTGCTGGGACTCCGTTCGAGGCCGGCTTCATGGTGGTTGGTCTGTACCTACCTCGCGGGATCGGCCGCGACGGCGCTCCTGATCGGCAAGGTTGGCTCGGACATCAACTACCTGCTCGAGTTCTCCGCCGCACTCTCCCTGGCTACCGGGGCGCTCCTGGCTCGCTACGGTGGGCGCCAGGGTCCTCGCTCCGCGCTCCTCGTGGCCCTGGCCGTGCAACTGGTGATCATGGTCCAGGCTTCGCAGGCCAACTACGCCGGACTTCAGGCGGGTGTGATCGACCAGAGGTCCGAGCTGTCCAGGCTCGAAGAGGTCGTCGACGGCTCGAAGGGACCTGTCCTGGCTGACGAGTACGCGGGGCTCCTTCCGCTGGATGGGCGCAGGATCTATCTCCAGCCTTTCGAGTTCTCTCAGCTCTCCCGCGATGGGAAATGGAACCAACGACCCTTAGTCGAGGCCATACGCAGAGAGGAGTTCGGTGCGATCTTGATCTTCGAGCCGCCGGGCGCGTTCTGGCTGGTCAGGGACCGGTGGACCCCCCAGATGCTCCAGGCCATAGAAGCCGGCTACGAGCCCACAGAGAAGCACGCCTGGACGGTCGTCTACCTGCCGAAGCAGGATCGCTGACCAGTTGGCACCCTACCGAGTCGTCTTTACGCATCACCATCCGTGCCACGAGTATGTTTGACGGCCCGCGGAGGGCGATGATAGGTTGTGGACGGAATGTGTAATTCGTGTCGAAACGCTCGCAGGCGCCGTATCGCGTAGCCGAGGCGGAGACTGCGGAGGAGGTAGCGTGACGGAGAGAGCGGCGGGTGGACTCGGCAGGCTGCGTGGGAAGGTGGCGGTGGTCACGGGTGCAGCGAAGGGTATCGGGCGGGCCACAGCCGAGCTTTTCGCAAGGGAAGGTGCGCGTCTCGTGGTCACGGACGTGGACGAAGCCGGTCTCTCGCAGCTCGTGGAGAAACTAGCAGGGTCGGAGGTCGAGGCCGTCGTCGGTGACGTATCGGTTGTTGAGGACGCGCGGCGCATGATCGGCATGGCCGTCGAGAGCTTCGGGCGCATAGACGTGCTCGTCGCCAACGCCGGCGTCATCCCGCTCAACAACATCGTTGACGCCACACCCGAGGACTGGGACCACGTGATGGCCGTGGACGGGCGGGGGATGTTCCTCACCTGCAAGTTCGCCGTCGAGGAGATGTTGGATCAGGCCGAGCCGGGAGGTTCGATCGTCTGCCTGTCATCGATCTCGGGCCTCGCGGGGCAGGCGGAGCAATCTACTTATGGTCCTGCAAAATTCGTGGCATCCGGGATCACCAAGCACCTCGCGGTAGAGTGGGCCGCCAGGGGCATTCGCGTCAACGCCGTGGCGCCCGGCACGATAGCGACCGAGGCCGTCGCCGATCTCCCTGAGGAGTACAAGGCCCCGATGAAGGAGGCGCATCCTATCGGGAGGCTCGGCGAGCCCTCCGAGGTGGCGAACGCCATCCTCTTCCTCGCCTCCGACGAAGCATCGTTCGTGACAGGCGCGATCCTACCCGTCGATGGAGGATACCTCGCGCAATGAGGTTTCAGCCATCAGCCGTCAGCTTATACTCGCCCAACATGCTCCAGCCGCGGAACGACGCTCGTTCACACGGCGGAATGTGCTCATCGCACTCCTTACCCGAAACTTGAAGCCTGATGCTTACGTTCGCTGTGATAGCTGATGATCTGACCGGCGCTGCGGACACGGGCGTCCAGCTCGTCCACGCTGGTTACCGGACCGCCGTGTTCTTTCGCCTATCTGAGGTGCCCGACGACCTCGATGCCGTATCCTTCGACACCGACTCCCGCGCCATGCCAGCGGGTTTCGCCGCAAAACGTGTTCTCGAGGCCGCACATGCAGTCCGTGAGGCGCGCATCGTGTACAAGAAGCTCGACTCCACACTGCGGGGGAATGTCGCCGCCGAGCTCGCGGCTGCTCTGGGAGCAGCGCGGCGCGACCGCGCCGTCGTCGCGCCCGCTTTTCCGGCCGCAGGGCGTACCACCGTCGGCGGCACCCAACTCGTCCACGGCGTCCCCGTAGACGAGACCGAGATGGGGAACGACCCGCGCACCCCCGCTCGCGAGGCTCACATCCCGGAACTGCTCGCGGATGCGTTCTCATCCATCGGCACCATGAGCGTCGAGGACCTCGCGGACCCTCAGCGCGTCAGCAGGACTCTGGAAGAGCACGAGTGCGTCGTCGCGGACGCGGAGCGTGAGGAGGACCTGGAGGCACTGGTGCGGGCTGTGCCTGACCCTTCCAGTGTACTGTGGGCTGGTTCGGCGGGGCTCGCCCACGCGCTCGGGAGCGTCTACCCGGGGCCGCACGCAGGGGAGGCGCGCGCCCTGAGCACGGCGGCCCGTCCGGTCCTGGTTGTGATCGGTAGCCTGAGCGGCGTGGCACGGGAGCAGTTGCGGCGGCTGGTCGGAGAGTACGGGGAGGTGGCCGTCCCCGTTCTTGCAGGAGGGCCCGAAAGGACGGTAGCGGCGGTTAGGGAGGCGCTTGCGGGACGGGCGTGCGCGGTCGTTCACTCGCCGGAGGAGAGAAGCGAAGAACCGGTTCTGGGGCCGCTGGCCGAGGTCGCCGCACGCCTCTCGGAAGAAGAGCTCTTCGGAGGGCTGGTTCTGACAGGTGGCGATACGGCGGTCGGGGTGGCGCGGCGGCTCGGGGCCTCCGGCATCAGGCTCGAAGGAGAGGTGGAGACGGGGGTGCCTATGGGAACCCTGATCGGCCCGAGACCTTACCCTGTCGTCACGAAGGCGGGAGGCTTCGGCGGACCGGGTACACTAGTAGGAGCAGTAGAGGCGCTTTGCGCGGAGGAGAGGAAGCCATGACACCGCCCCTCATAGCCGTGACGATGGGAGATCCGGCGGGGATAGGGCCCGAGATCATCGCCCAGACCTTCGCCGGGGGAGACTTCCTGGAACGGAACCGGGCAATCGTCGTCGGCGACGCGAAGATCCTGGAGCGCGCCGCGCGCCTGCTCGACCTGCCGCTGCGCGCGAACGTCATCGACGAGCCGGAAGATGCGAAGTTCGAGCCGGGCACCGTCGATGTGATCCAGGAGACCGATCTGCCTGATGACCTGCCTTTCGGCAAGCTCGACGCGCGGGCAGGCGATGCGGCCTTCCGCTACGTAGAGCGGGCGACAGAACTGGCTGGTGCCGGACGAGTCGCCGCCATAGCGACCGCTCCTCTCAACAAGGAGGCCATGCATCTCGCCGGACACAGGTATCCTGGGCACACCGAGATCCTGGCCGGGCTCACAGGTACTAAAGACTACGCCATGATGCTCGTGACAGACGAGCTGAAGGTGATCCACGTCTCCACCCACGTGTCTCTACGCGAGGCCATAGAGAGAGTGAAACCGGAGCGCGAACTCGCCGTCATCCGGCTCGCCCACGACGCTCTACGCAAGCTCGGCGTCGAGAGACCGAAGGTTGCCGTCGCCGGTCTCAACCCCCACGCGGGAGAGAACGGCCTCTTCGGCACCGAGGATGCCGAGCAGATAGCCCCGGCCGTTGCCGCCGCCGTGGACGAGGGGATAGACGCGACTGGGCCGCATCCGCCTGATACCGTGATGATGCGGGCCAGGATGGGCGCGTTCGACATCGTCGTCGTGCAGTACCACGACCAGGGTCACATTCCAATAAAACTGATGGGATTCGATACCGGCGTCAACGTAACGGTCGGCCTGCCGTTCTTCAGGACCAGTGTGGACCACGGTACGGCCTTCGACATCGCAGGCATGGGGAAGGCCGAGCCTGTGAGCCTCCGGGCAGCCCTCGACCTCGCCCGGACGCTTGCCGGGGCCGAGGAGAGATCCGAGGAGAGGAGCTAGACGTGGAGTTTCCGAAGGTGGTCAAGGTCAGGCAGAAGTTCCCGAGGCCACGCGTCGAGAACGTCGATGCCGCGCTGCGGGAGCAGTTGGGCAGGGAGGAGATCTCTTCGTCTATCAGGCCAGGTATGAGCGTCGCGCTCACCGCGGGGAGCCGCGGAATTGCCGAGATAAATGTGATCCTACGCTCACTCGTCGCGATCCTAAAGGAGATGGGGGCCGAGCCCTTTATCGTGCCTTCGATGGGGAGCCACGGCGGGGCGACGGCAGAGGGACAGGTCGAGATCCTCGACTCTCTGGGAATCACGGAGGAGTTCTGCGGCGCACCGATATGCTCCTCGATGGAGGTCGTCGAGCTAGGAGAGACCGAGCGCGGGGTGCCTGTCTATATGGACCGCATCGCTTCCGAGGCAGACGGCGTGGTGCTCGTGAACAGGATCAAAGCCCACACGGACTTCCGCTCGGGCATCGAGAGCGGCCTCATGAAGATGGCCTCTATCGGGCTCGGCAAGCACAAGCAGGCGCTAGCGCTGCACGGCTACGGTGTCGAGGGCATCAGGGACTTCATGGTCGAGGTCGGGGACAAGGTTCTCGAGTCGGGACACGTCCTGTTCGGCGTCGCCACGGTCGAGAACGCCTACGACGAACCTGCCATCATCGAGGCGATACCGGCGCCGGAGATCCACGAGCGCGAAGCTGAACTGCTCGCCGCGTACATGGAGATGATGCCTGGATTGCCCGTCTCGGACATAGACGTGCTCTACGTGGACGCTCTAGGCAAGAACTATTCGGGGACGGGAATGGACACGAACGTGATCGGACGCTTCCGCATCCTCGGCGTCGATGAGCCGGAGACGCCCGCTGTCAAATACGTCATCGTCGGCGACATCAGCAAGGAGTCGCACGGCAACGCCCTAGGGGTTGGCCTCGCCGACCTGACGACGCGGCGGCTGGACGAACAGATCGAACGCAAAGCCATGAACGCAAACGTCGTAACGAGCACGTTTATCGAGCGGGCGAAAGTTCCGATGGTCCTCGCGAGCGACGAGGAGGCCATCGAGACCGCCGTCCGCTGCAACTGGGGCGTCGAGCCCGAAGAGACGCGCTTCGTCCGTATCCCGAACACGCTGCACCTCGAGTACCTCTACGTCTCCGAAGATATGGTTGACGAGGTGCTCCGGAACGCCGAGGCCGAAGTCGTGGGAGATCCTGAAGGATTGCGCTTCGACGCCGATGGCTACCTGGAGGGGTTTTGAGTGAGGCGGTCTGTAAGGGCGGCTCGCGAACCGCCCTTACCCGAACATGAGAGCTATAAGCTCGGCGCGGGTAGTAGACCTCTCGCTCACCGTCTCGGAGCGGCTTCCCGGGACGTGGCCGGGACACATGACCTACGCCCACCACAACTGGAACTGGTTCGCCGAGGT
>DASSJP010000242.1:0-2149 GCA_035691165.1 Rubrobacter sp. | reverse complement strand
TCAAGCGTCTGGATCGCCCCGTACCGCTGGAGCCGGCGGAACTCCTTCTCCTCTCGTGGAGGACTGGGATGGGCTGGTTTCTAGAATATACGAGGAGAAACGAGAACACATTAGATCACTCTTCATATCTTCGTAGATGGAAAACTGCTGCCGAAGCGTGTCCTATCTAGGCGTCTAGCACCACGTCCGAAAGCGGGCTGCCGATGCAGATGAGGCGGAGTCCTTGCTCAAGCTCTTCGTCACTGATGGCGAAGGCCAGGTCCTGGTCGATCTCACCCTCCAGGCACTTCTGGATGCAGGTGGTGCATGTGCCGCTGCGGCAGTCGTAGGGGAGGCGCAGCCCGGCGTCCTCGGCCTCTTCCAGGATGTACTCGTCCTCGGCCACGTCTATGGTGATGCCGCTTTTATTGAAGGTCACTCTGTGGGTTTTAGCCATATCTCTCCTGTAAAAAGCCCCGACTCGAAGGTGTGAGAGCCGGGGCTTCTTTAGGTTTCAGGTTTCAGTCGTCAGGTATCAGGTATTTCCTGAAGACTGATACCTGATGCCTCTAAACCTCCTTCGCTTCAAAGTCCTCGCCGGGGGCGCCGCAGACGGGACACTCCTCGGGGGGTTGGACGCCCTGCATCTCCTCGCCGCAGGTGGTGCAGACCATCGTTACGGTCATGGGCGGGTGCGGGGCCTCGCCGTTTTCGGCTTCTATCTTCTCGCCTGTGTCCTTCGCGAGATCGGCGATGGAGACTTTGCCTGTGATAACGTCCTCCATCGTGGTCCGCGCTCCCGTGAGCGAGTCCTCGACTAGGGCGAGGTCTATGTGCGTCACGCCGCGCTCGCGGGCTAGTTTCTCGGTCATGTTGCGCGAGATGTTTCGCATGAAGCCCTTGGGCGCACGCTCCAGGCGCTCGATGGCGTCGTCGGTCCAGGTGAACTCTCTGGAGCCGCCTTCGGGGACCTGCGCTCCGGCTTTCTTGAAGGCGCTGTGGTCGATGGGACATTTGGCGCCGGTCTCGCTCTCGACCTTCATCTTGGCGTGGTCCACAGGGCAGCCGCCGGACTTGACCTCTGGGGCTTCGCGGCCCGTCTCCTCGCGGTACTGTTGCTCGACGTACTCGCGGGTGATTGTTGTGTAGCCCTTCTTGAGTGCGCTCTTCTCGACGCGCGCTTTCACGCGGCGCTTCTCCTGCCACTCTTCGAGGGAATCGAGGAGGGCGCTTGCGTCGTCGGTCCAGTGCAGCTCGCGGCCGTCGTAGACCTCGGAGAGGTTCAGGTTCTCGTCACCGGATGTGGTGGCTATCTCGGCGTCTACAGCGTGGAAGTGGGTGGGGCCTGAGCCGCAGACGGGACACTTCGCCGGCTTGCCCTTCGCCACGTAGCGGCACACGTCGCATTCGAAGCGGTCATGGCCCTGGGCGGCGCGGTGGATCTCCTCCTGTACCTCGGCGGAGATGCCTTCGATGTCGCCCTGGTCCTCGCTCTTGCCGAAGCCGCCGCGACCGGACTCGAAGATCTCCTGCTTCATCGCAGCGTCGTTGCCGTTCGTGCCGTTCTTGTGGCCGTTGGTGCCGTTGGCTTTCGCCCTGTCTGCGGTGCGTTCGTCGAAGTCCTTGAACAGGGAGTCTATGGGCTTGTCCTCGCCCATGGCTTCGGCTTCGCGCATCTGATCTCCGATGGCGCGCATGGACTCCATCGCGCCTGGGGGCAGGATGCTCTTTATAACCTCGTCGATGACGCCCGTGGTTATTACCGTGTAGCCCTTCTCGATGGCGTAGCGGATGATGGCGCCTGTAGCCATGCCGACGACGAAGCCTGGGATACGGTCGAGGCGCTCGAGGGCTTCCTTCGTCCAGGTCATGTGCTCTTCGGCTGTGTAGAGGTCTGGTGCCTGGTACTCGTAATTGGTGATCAGGACGTTCGTCGGCAGGTAGCGCATCATGTTCTCGGTGTTGCCGCCGATGTCCATCTCGTCGTCGGAGTGGTAGCCGATGCGGCCCATCACGACCATCGTCGGATTGACCTCGTTGACGTACTTCATCGTCTGCTCGAACGGCTTGCCAGCCAGAAGCGTCGTCTTCAGGTCCACGCCCTCGTCCTCGGCGATCTTCTTGGCGATCTCAAGGTGCGCCGTGTAGATCTTGGCGAGCCCACTGTCGA
>DASSJP010000241.1:0-2253 GCA_035691165.1 Rubrobacter sp. | reverse complement strand
CGCCATCTTCTCAGCGATCAGGCGGATAAACACGGTCCTTCTAAAAGACTTCGTCGAGGAGCGTGCCGAACGGGACGGCGCTTCCGAGGAGATGATTAATGACCTGATCAAGGCCATAGACAGGGTGACGAAGTAGATGCTGCGTACGGGGCTTCGTATTCAGTTGCAACATCTACTTCCGAAGCAGGCATGAATCGCATGCATCCCCAGACCCTACTCTTCGTCCTGCTCGGGACCGTACCGCTCGTCGTTGCTGGTGCCGGAGTGGCCGCTTTCCTATTGATGAGGTCGGGGTACGGCGTCCTGGTATGGGCCGTTCTGCCTTTCGTGGCTTCGCTCTTGATGGTCGCGGCCCTCGCTTTCCTATTGAGTCGGGCCGCCGGAGGCCGTCGTGGTCAGAACGAGCGCGGGTCTTCGGAGGACCGAAGATCCGGCCGTGATGGTGTATAGTCCGGAACTTATGGAGGATCGCAGAATAGAACAGGACAATGTCGAAGGTCTGGATGAGCAGGTTGGCGAGCTCGAGAAGCTCACCGACTCACTCGACGAAGTACCCGACGAGGAGCTCGTCGGGACCCTAAACGAGGCCGTGGAGCGCCTGGCCGAGATCAACGCGCGCATAGAAGAAAGTCTCGACACCGCGGGGGACGAGTCGCGCGAGATCGGCGCGCTCCTCGGGCAGGTAGACTTCGGGCCCTTCGACGAGGCCCTGGAGGACCACGAGCGTAGGGAACGGAGGACCGGTGAACCGGGTCCCTGATCTCGCACCCCGCATCCGGGACGCGGCGCTCCTGGAAGGGGACTTCGTGCTCTCCAGCGGAGAGCGCTCCAACGTCTACGTGGATAAATACCTCTTCTCGACCGAACCGAACCTCCTGCGCGATGTGGCCGACGCTCTGGCAAAACAGATACCGGAGGGCGTCCGGCGACTCGCAGGCGTGGAGCTGGGTGCCGTTCCCCTCGTCGTGGCAACGGCCCTCGCTACCGGGCTGCCCTACGTCATCGTCCGCAAGTCCGCCAAAGAGTATGGGGCCTCCGCCGGAAAGGGTATCGAAGGCAACTTCGAACAGGGCGAAAGGGTAGCCCTGATAGAGGATGTCGTCACCACAGGTACGCAGGCCGTGCGTGCCGCCAGGAACCTCCGGGAGGCGGGGGTCGATGTCGTAACGATAGTAGCAGTACTCGACCGCAGGGAGGAAGATCCGGGAGAGCTGGACGGATTTCCTTTCCGTGCGTTGCTTAGGATGGAAGATTTACGGGTAGTTAAAGGGGATTGAGGCGCTATAGTGTCTCTGGTATATTCCTCCGGCAATCCGGGGGAAGAAGAGTGGAAGCGAAGTAGGGAGGAAGTATAGTGGCGTTAAACAAAACGGCGTTAATAGAGGAAATCGCCGGCAAGGCGAACGCCTCCAAGAGCGACGCCCAGAGGTTCTTCGACGCGTTCACCGAGGTCGTGACTGACAGCCTCAAGAAGGGCGAGCAGGTCCAGATCACCGGCTTCGGCAAGTTCTACGTGCAGAAGCGTGACGCCAGGCAGGGGATCAACCCTCAGACCAAGCAGAGGATCAACATCCCCGCATCCAAGGTGCCCAAGTTCACCGCTGGTAACGCGCTCAAGGACCAGATCAAGTAGCCAGACAAGGCTTTATCCGGCACTGCGGGTACCAATCCGCGGTGCCGTTCTTTTCGCACTCTCCTGGATCACGATGCAGGCACTTGTAGACGCCGCGCGCCGCAAGGAGAGTGTGCTTGTGGCGGGCCTGGATCCCGTCCCCTCCCGCTTTCCGGAGGAGCTTCGCGGTCTGCCGGAGTCCGACGCGACCCTCCAGTTCTGCCGGGGCATCCTGGAGGCTGTGGAGCCCCACGCGGCGGCGGTGAAGCTGCAGGCTGCGTTCTTCGAGCGTCTCGGGCCAGCGGGGATGGGCATCTACGCGGACCTCATAGAATCCGCGGCGGACCTGGATCTGCCGGTCATAGCCGACGTGAAGCGCGGGGATATCGGCCCCGTGGCAGCCGCCTACGCTGAGGCGCATCTCGGTGTCTACGGCGCTACCTGCGTCACCGTCAACCCGTACATGGGGGAGGACGCGGTGATCCCTTTCCTCGAAGAAGCGCGCAGTCGAGGCCGGGGTGGGGGCGTCTTCGTCCTTGTCGCGACCTCGAACCCGTCTTCCAGGGGGATTCAGGAGAAGACCGAACCGCCGCTCTTCGAAGTCGCGGCCGGACTGGTTGCTGAGCTTGGGAGATCCAACG
>DASSJP010000240.1:0-3617 GCA_035691165.1 Rubrobacter sp. | reverse complement strand
AAGCGTCGGGCGCCACGGCAGGCAAGGCGCCTGGCATCTCATCCTGAGGAGAGACCAGGAATAGGGATGGACAGGAGACGTGTCCCGCGCATAGCCCAGGGTGCCACGCTACCGGCGTCTTCGGTTTTGCCCGCGTCAGGTCGTTCACCCAACTACTACCGAAGCGCCCCCCGTATTCTATGAACCAACGATACGCGGTGAGCGGTTGGGGCCCTAACAACCCACGCTGGAGCGTCCCGGGAGTAGTCTCTGTTAAAACGCGGTTAAAAGAATGAAGCATGTGAGAACAGCATCTATACTGACCGTAGATCATCTAGTAGGAGCGGGTGCATTGGCGAGCAATACGGCGGAGATCCTGATAGTCGAGGACGACGATGTCATCATGGGCACCCTTGCCTACAACCTCTCCCGCAACGGCTTCGGGGTTAGCCAGGCGACCAGCGGCGCGGACGCATTGAGGCTGGCCAGGAAGTTGAGGCCGGATCTGATCCTGCTCGATATCATGCTCCCGGGCGAATCGGGTATCGAGGTGTGCGAGAGGATCCGGGAGCGCGACCAGAGCGTGATGATCGTGATGATTACGGCCAAGGACGCCGAAGAAGACAAGGTCCGCGGTTTCGAGGCCGGCGCAGATGATTACGTGACGAAGCCTTTCGGCATGAAAGAACTCGTCGCCCGCATAAACGCGAACCTCAAGCGCAGCGAGACGGGCGGGCGGGGCAAGATCATCGAAGCCGGAGACCTGCAACTTGATACGAAGAACTTCACGGCCCGTGCCGCGGGGGAGTCCCTCGACCTGCGCCTGAAGGAGTTCGAGCTCCTCGCGGCGCTCGCCTCGACCCCCGGCGAGCTGAGGAGCCGCGAAGAGCTCGCGAAGGAGGTCTGGGGACACGCCGGCGTCGGCTCCTCGCGCACGATAGACGTGCACATACGCAGGATCAGGGCCGCGCTGGAGGAGAGGTCATCCTACGAGTACATCCACACGGCGCGGGGACTGGGCTACCGCTTCGAAGCGAAGCCAAGGAGCCATGCCTCCTCCGTATCCGAACACAGGGAGTAGTGGATGACGCTGGAGAGGCGAAATGGCCCCCGCTCCTTCAGCCCCGACGAGTTGCAGCGGGTCAACAAGATCCGGCGCGACTTCGTCGCGAACGTCTCCCACGAGTTGAAGACCCCAGCGACGAGCCTGAAGCTGCTGGCCGAAAGCCTCGAGGAGACCCTGGATGAGGACCCTGTCCAGGCGCGTCTCTTCGCCGCGCAGCTCAAGAAGGAGACGGAACGGCTCGCCCACCTCATAACGGACCTCCTCGACCTGGCGCGCCTCGAGAGCCAGGAGTGGGTCGACTACCCAACCCACGTTGACGTGCGCGGCGTCCTGATGACCGTGCTCGCCCGCATGAGGCGTGTCGCCCGCAAAAAAGACATCACCCTCCAGTGGAAACGCTTCGGCAAGGCGGCCCAGTACACCGTCTACGGCGACGAGACACAACTGACCTCTATGTTCACCAATCTAGTGGATAATGCCGTGAAATACACGCCGCCCGGTGGCAGGGTCGAGGTGGTCGGGGGCTCGGAGGACGCCGAGATAGTCATCAGCATCTCCGACACGGGCATCGGCATCCCCGAGGGGAAGATCCCTCGCATCTTCGAGCGTTTCTACCGCGTGGACAAGGCCCGCTCCAAGGAGACCGGCGGGACGGGACTGGGCCTCTCAATAGTGAGGCACGTGGCCCAGAACCACGGCGGAAGGGTCACGGTCGAGAGCACCCCTGGTGAAGGATCCACCTTCACCGTCTATCTCCCACGCGCCTAGGCAAACTCCGCAAGACCCGGATAGACTCAATCCGTAAAATCCTGGAAAGAAGGCATGCACCAAACCGACCAAAGTACTAACACCAGGTACTAGCATTCGGGTATACTTCCGGTCGTATCGGCTGCGAGAAGTCTCTGGGCGATCGCTGACAAACACACCCGGGAGGCGGACGGTGAAGACGACATCCTGCACTCCGTAGGAAGCACACGAGCACGGCGGATCTGGAGAGGCAGAGCATGGAGCGGGAGAGACACGGACGTTTCCAGGGAAGCAACCGTGTGCTGTGGGGTGCGATCTGCCTCGTCGTAGTTTTGTGGCTCTTCGACGTAGCTCTTGATGCTTTCGTGTTCGGCAAAGGAACCTTCGCCGAGAGATTGCTCTTCGTCGAGCCGCACGAGTTGTGGCACCGCTTCGCATTCGCCTGCGGAATACTAATTCTCGGTGTCGTTGTCCAGCGTAGCATCAACAGGCACGCGCGTGACGAACAGGCGCTCGGAGAAGGTGAGGAGCGCTTCCGGAGCCTCTCCGACGCTGCGTTCGAGGGCGTGGCCATCAGCGAGAACGGGAGGATCCTTGAGACGAACAGGGCCTTCGCCGAGATGTACGGCTACGAGATCTCCGAGGTCGCAGGATTGGCCGCGGAGAACCTGATTGCGCCCGAGTCTCGCGAGATGGCTCTGCGGTACATCTTCTCTGGTTCCGAGGAGCCATACGAGGCTGTATCTCTCAGGAAAGACGGCACCAGGTTCGACGTGGAAGTTCGGGGGAAGAGGTCGTCGTACATGGGGCGTCCCGTCCGAATAGCCGCCCTGCGCGACATCACGAGGCGCAAAGAGGCCGAGAGGAGACTCAGGGAGGCTGAGCATAAGTACAGGACGGTGGTGGAGCAAATCCCCGCCGCAACCTACATCCAGGAGATCGAGCACAACTTCGCCATCTCGTTCGTAAGCCCACAGATAGAGGAGATTATCGGGTATACCCCACACGAGTACACCTCGAAGCGTGAGCTCTGGGTAGACGTTCTCCACCCTGAGGACAGGGATTACGTGCTCGCCGAGGACGCCCGCACGGATGAGACGGGAGAACCGTTTCAGGTGGAGTACCGCATGATCTGCAAGAACGGGCACGTCGTGTGGGTGCGCGATGAGGCCGTAATCGTGCGTGATGAAGATGGCAATCCCCTCTACTGGCAGGGCTTCATGCAGGACATAAGCGAGAGCAAGAGGGCGGAAGAAGCCCTGCAGGAGAACGAGGAGCGCTTGCGGCTGGCGCTGGAAGCCGCAGCTCTCGGCACGTGGCACATCGACCTGGAGAACAGTGAGTTCCTGGCCTTCCCGAGGGCGAAAGCCATGCACGGCCTCACGGAGGACGAGACGCTTGACAACCAGAGGGTGATCGAAGCCGTACACCCCGAGGACCGCGAAGAGGTCATAAGGAAGATGCGGCGGGCGATCTCCGGGGGCGGGGCCTACGAGGCCGAGTACAGGGTCGCCTGGCCTGACGGCACATTCCGCTGGCTCGACGCCCGCGGTCGGGTCTACGGGTGCGACGAGAACGGCCGCGGGGGACGTTTGATCGGGGTGGTCCGCGACGTCACCGAGCGCAAGAGGATCGAGCGCCGCGTCGCCGCCCAGTACGCCACGACGCGCATCCTCGAGGAATCGACCACCCTCGAGGATGCGTCTCCACGTCTCCTGCAAGCCCTGTGCGAGAACCTGGAGTGGGAGATGGGCGCAATTTGGGAGATCGACCGTGAGGCGGACGTGCTGCGTTGCGCCCACACCTGGCTCGCGCCGACGGTCGA
>DASSJP010000239.1:0-2112 GCA_035691165.1 Rubrobacter sp. | reverse complement strand
ATTCCCCCGCCAAACCTATATGGTGCCCAATGTTCATAAACAGAATGAAAAATGTAGAAAATATAGAGAAAGTGAGGTTTGGGTAGGTGCGTAGCTTCATCGTACTGGCGATAGTGGGTCTGGCGGCCCAGTTGGTGGATGGATCGTTGGGTATGGCCTATGGGGTAACCTCGACGACGCTGTTGCTGGCTGTAGGGGTTTCGCCGGCGCTCGCGTCTGCGAGTGTGCATCTTGCCGAGGTGGGGACCACTGCTGCGTCGGGGATCTCGCACTGGCGCTTTGGCAACGTTGACTGGTCCAAGATCGCGTGGATGGCGATACCTGGCGGCATCGGGGCCTTCCTGGGCGCGATCGCGGTGACCTGGATCGCGACGGTTGCCGAGGAGCTGGTCGCGCCGGTGGTCGCCATCTTCCTGTTCGCCCTTGGCGTGTACGTCCTGGCCCGCTTCTCGTTCAGGCGGAGGGAGAAGCCGGTAGTGGAGAGGCCCATCGCCAAAGGTTTTCTGGCTCCTCTTGGCCTGATTGCGGGCTTCCTGGACGCAGCAGGCGGCGGTGGTTGGGGTCCCATCTCCACTCCTACGCTGCTCTCTTCCGGGCGCATGAAGCCGCGCAAGGTGGTAGGCACGGTCGACACCAGCGAGTTTGTCGTCGCGCTGAGCGCCAGCCTCGGCTTCCTCCTGGCGCTCAGCTTCGCGGAGATCCCGTGGTCGGTGGTTGGTGCGCTACTCCTCGGTGGCATCGTCGCGGCGCCGTTAGCCGCCTACGTCGTCCGGGCCCTGCCTGCCCGCATCCTCGGTACGGCCGTCGCGGGCGTCATCCTCATCACCAACATGAGGACGTTCATGGGAGCCATCGGGATAGAAGGCACGACGGCACTTCTCCTCTACGGCCTGATCGTGGTGGTCTGGCTAGTGGCGCTCGTCCACTCCATAATGGTGAACCGCCGCGAGAAGACGGGTAGCGAGGTGGCCGAGGGCCAGCCGGCCTAGAGCTACCGCCAGAGCACTACGCCCGCGCGGCGGGGTCGGGGTTCCACCCGACCCCGCCGCATAGCTTTGTCAGGAGAGCGTGTCCTTCGCGGAGGTGGATCCCCAGGGTTTCGGGCCGCCGCAGGCCGGTTTTGCGCGAGTTCGCGTGTAATTGGCTCATTGCGGGTAAAGGGAACGTAAGACCCGGCATCCAGGCCGGCTTACGCGGGAGGAGATCGTGGAGAGAATAGGCGGAGAAGGCGAAGGGCAGACCAGCTCGATCCGGCAGGTGGCGCTGGCGAGCTTTATAGGTACGGCGATAGAGTGGTACGACTTCTTCCTCTACGGTACGGCTGTGGCGCTGATCTTTGGGGAGCTGTTCTTCCCCGAGTTCAGCTCGACGGCCGGAACGCTCGCCGCGTTCTCTACCTACGCGGTCGGCTTCGCTGCCCGGCCGCTGGGAGGCATAGTCTTCGGCCACTACGGGGACAAGATCGGGCGCAAGGCGATGCTGGTTTTGTCGCTCTTGATCATGGGTATCTCGACAGCCCTGATCGGGTTATTACCTACCTTCGAGAGCATAGGCGTATGGGCCCCGATACTGCTCGTCGTGTTGCGCTTCTGCCAGGGCATCGGGGTGGGCGGCGAGTGGGGCGGCGCCGTCCTGATGGCGGTCGAGCACGCCCCCGATGGCCGGCGCGGTTTCTTCGGGAGCTGGCCGCAGATGGGCGTCCCGGCGGGACTCTTGACGGGGAACCTGGTCTTCCTGGCGGCCACGGCGTGGCTTCCCGAGTCCTGGGGCTGGCGGGTGCCTTTCCTGCTCAGCTTCGTTCTGGTCGGCGTCGGTCTCTTCATCCGGCTCAGGATCATGGAGACCCCTGCGTTCCTGCAGGTCAAGGAGAGCCGCACCGAGGCTCCCATGCCCATCCTGGACGTGTTACGCACCTACCCGAAGAACGTCCTCCTGGCGATGGGTATGCGCTTCGCCGAGAACGGGACTTTCTACGTTCTGACCGTCTTCGTGCTCACCTATATCGTGGAGGAGCTGAAGCTAGAGCAGACGACGGGACTCGTCGGGGTCCTCATCGCCGCCTTTATCGGGCTGTTCACGATCCCGTTGTTCGGGCACCTGTCGGATCGCGTC
>DASSJP010000238.1:0-5264 GCA_035691165.1 Rubrobacter sp. | reverse complement strand
GGGACGTCACGTACCAGTACGAGGGCGGCATCAAGGACTTCGTGGAGCACATCAACGAGTCGAAGGACCCCGTCCACAAGTCCGTTTTCTACCTGGAGCGCGAGGAGGAAAACGGCGACGTAGAGGTCGCGATGCAGTGGAACAGCGGTTTCCAGGACTCCGTCTTCACGTTCGCCAACAATATCAATACGCACGAGGGCGGGGCGCACCTCTCCGGTTTCAGGTCGGCGCTGTCGCGGACGATCAACGCCTACGCCCGCCAGAAGGGACTCCTGAAGGAGAAGGAAGAGAACCTGACCGGCGACGACATCAGGGAGGGGCTGGCTGCTGTCATCTCGGTGAAGTTACAGGAGCCGCAGTTCGAGGGACAGACCAAGACCAAGCTCGGGAACACCGAGGTCAAGGGCCTCGTCGAGAGCGCGACGAACCGTTACCTTGCGGAGTTCCTGGAGGAGCGTCCCGGCGAGGCCAAGGCCATCGTCAACAAGGCGTTGCAGGCGGCGAGGGCGCGGCTCGCGGCCAGGACGGTGAGGGAGAAGATCCGCAAGGGCTACCTGGAGAGCTCCACGCTGCCAGGCAAGCTCGCCGACTGTTCTTCCAAGGACCCTGCCAGGAGCGAGCTGTACATCGTCGAGGGCGACTCGGCGGGCGGCAGCGCCAAGCAGGGGAGAGAGCGCAACTTCCAGGCCATTTTGCCCTTGCGGGGCAAGATCCTCAACGTCGAGAAGGCCAACATGAACAAGGTACTCTCCAACGTCGAGATACAGGCCATGATCTCCGCCATCGGGGCCGGCGTGGGGGAGACCTTCGACATCGAGCAGGTCCGATACAACAAGATCGTGATCATGACCGACGCCGACGTGGACGGAAGTCATATTCGAACATTGGTCCTGACCTTCCTGTTCAGGAATATGCCAGAGCTGATCGAAGCCGGTTACGTGTACATCGCGCAGCCCCCGCTCTACAAGGTCACGCACCACCGCAAGGACTACTACGTCTACAACGACCGCGAACTGCAGGCGACCCTCACACGCCTGAACGCCAACGGCAACGCCAGCATCGGACGCTTCAAGGGCCTCGGGGAGATGAACCCGATCCAGCTCTGGGAGACGACGATGGACCCGCAGAACAGGACTTTGTTGCAGGTCACGGTCGAGTCCGCCGCAGTCGCCGACGAGCTGTTCACCGCGCTCATGGGCGACAAAGTCGAGCCGCGCAAGCTGTTCATCGAGGCGAACGCCAGAGAGGTGAAGAACCTGGATGCTTGATACGTTCTCGGGGAACATACGTCCCCACTCCATCGAAGACGAGATAAAGGACTCGTTCCTCTCCTACGCGATGAGCGTGATCGTCTCTCGCGCCCTGCCCGACGTGAGGGACGGACTCAAACCGGTGCACCGGCGCGTGCTCTACGCGATGCACGACCTCGGATTGCAACCGAACAGGCCCTACCGCAAGAGCGCGACGGTCGTCGGTGAGGTCATCGGTAAGTACCATCCCCACGGCGACTCGGCGGTCTACGACACTCTGACCAGGCTCGCGCAGGACTTCTCGATGCGCTATCCGCTGGTGGACGGCCAGGGGAACTTCGGGAGCGTGGATGGAGATCCACCGGCCGCTATGAGGTACACAGAAGCTCGTCTCATGCGGATGGCGACCGAGATGCTCAGGGACATCGGGTCCGACACCGTCGACTTCGTCCCCAACTTCGACGAGAGCCAGCGCCAGCCCGAGGTATTGCCTGCGAGGTTCCCGAACCTGCTCGTCAACGGCTCCGACGGCATCGCCGTCGGGATGGCTACCAAGATCCCACCGCACAACCTCGGCGAGGTCATAGACGCCACGGTTGCCCTCATCGAAGACCCTGATCTCGACGATGACGAGATAGCGAAGCACATCAAGGGGCCCGACTTCCCTACGGGGGGTGTGATCGTCGGTCTGCGCGGTATCAGGGACGCGATCACGACGGGACGCGGCTCCGTGCGGGTACAGGCCAAGGCGCACACGGAGCAGATCAAAGGCAACAGGACCCAGATAGTGGTCACGGAGATCCCCTACCAGGTCAACAAGAGCTACCTGCTGCAGAAGATCGCAGAGCTAGTCAAGGACCGCAAGCTCGACGGCATCTCGGACCTGCGCGATGAGTCCGACCGCAATGGGATGCGCATAGTGATCGAGCTGAAGCGCGAGGCCGTACCGAAGGTCGTCCTGAACAATCTCTACAAGCACACCCAGATGCAGCAGAGCTTCGGCGTGAACCTGGTTGCGCTCGTGGACGGCGTACCGAAGACGCTCTCGTACAGGCAGGTCCTCAAGCACTACGTCGCGCACCAGTTCGACGTGGTCACGCGCAGGACGCGCTACGAGCTGCGGAGGGCTAAGGCGCGTGCCCACATCCTAGAAGGACTGCTCATCGCCCTCTCCAATCTGGACGAGGTCGTGGCGACCATCCGCAGGAGCCGAAGCGTCGAGACGGCGCGCAAGAATCTGATGAAGGGGTTCAGGCTCTCCGAGCGCCAGGCGCAGGCGATATTGGACCTCCGCCTTCAGCGGCTCACCGCGATGGAGCGGCAGAAGGTCGAGCAGGAGCACAGGGACCTCATCGAGAAGATCGAATACCTCGAGAGCGTCCTCGCCGACGAGTCCAAGGTTTATGGCATCGTCAAGGAGGAGCTGGCCGAGGTCAGGGCGGCCTACGCGGACGAGCGCAGGACGGCCATCACGGCCGAGGAGGGTGTGGACTTCGAGATAGAGGACCTAATAGCCGAGGAGGAGATGGTCATCTCCATCTCCAACGGCGGCTACCTGAAGAGCGTCCCCGTCAACTCCTTCCGCAAGCAGGGCCGCGGAGGGGTCGGCGTCGCCGGGATGGAGCTCAAAGAGGGCGACTACATCGACCACCTCTTCATCACCACGACGCACCATTACATGCTCTTCTTCACCAACAAGGGCAAGATCTACCGTCTCAAGGTCCACCAGCTACCGCGCATGGGCCGCACGGCGAAGGGGCGCCACATAGCCAACCTGCTACCACTGGCGCAGGGCGAGCACATCGCCTCCGTCCTGGCGACCAAGGAATTCAAGGAGGCCGAGTACCTCCTCTTCTCGACCAGGAACGGTATCGTCAAGAAGACCAGGTTCCTCGAGTACAACACACCCTTGAAGAACGATGGGATCATCGCCATCAACCTCGCCGACGACGACGAGCTGATCTCCGTCCGCTATGCCTCGGAAGGTGACGAGGTCGTCATCGTGAGCCGCAACGGGAAGGGCATCCGCTTCTCCCAGACCGAGGCTCGCCCGATGGGACGGGCTACGGGCGGGGTCAAGGGCATCACGCTCGGCAAAGATGACTTCGTGCTCAGCATGGATGTGATCTCCGACGATGCGGCTGATCTGTTCATACTCACCGAGCGCGGCTTCGGCAAGCGTACGGCCCTCTCTCAATTCAGGGCGCAAGGACGCGGCGGCCAGGGAGTGATCGCGATGAAGACCGACGGAGAACGCGGCAAGCTCGCTGGTGTGCGGGTCGTCCGTCCTGGGCTGCATGAGCTGATGATCGTCTCCAACTTCGGGACGACCATCCGCATCGACGCCGACTCGGTCTCCCAGCAGGGCCGCGCGGCGCAGGGCGTGCGGGTCATGAACCTGAGGAGCGGCGACTCGGTGAGCGCCATAGCCAAGGTCGTCTCCTCGCGCTCCGCCGACGCCGA
The DNA here is from genome assembly GCA_035691165.1 of Rubrobacter sp. Taxonomy (GTDB): domain Bacteria; phylum Actinomycetota; class Rubrobacteria; order Rubrobacterales; family Rubrobacteraceae; genus Rubrobacter_D. Next base: position 1,551 of record DASSJP010000238.1, on the reverse strand, counting down.
CGGCGCGACGGACGAGCTTGCGCTGGATGAGATCTCCGGCGATGAGCAGATAGGCACATCGACCGCAGGGCTTCCTGAACCGAACGGGAAGGTGTCTGATGCATAGCGAGTGCGAAGGCGTGGTCGAGTGCACGGCCCTCGTCCTCGCCGAGAGCTGCACCGAGTACGAAGATAGACTCACCCTCTTCGGGGTGCTAGATGAGATCCGTCCCAACGACAACGGCGCTACATCTTTCGTCGTCTACACCAAGTTCGAGGGTTGCGAACACGCCTCGGACAAGGAGCGCAGGGCGCGCATCCTCGTTACCGACGAGGATGGAGAGGTCCTGATGGAGTCGGCGGAATACTCCGTTTACCTCGACGGAACGGAGGAACCGGTCACGATAGTAGCCGCCTTCGACCTCCCCGAAGGCTTCGAGGTTGGGGAGCAATTGCTCTGGGTAGAGGCGGTCCTCGACGAGGAGACCCTCTCCCAGACGGTGGTCAGGATCCACGACCGCTACAGTGTATAAAAGACCAACAGAGGCCCGTAGGGGCGTTTCGCGAAACGCCCCTACGGGCCTCTCTTCTTAGTTAGGAAGACGACCCATGCCTGAAGATCTGGCAATATTCATCGACTGGGAGAACATCTACATCTCCACGGTCACTGAGTACAAATCGAAGCCGAACGTATCGGCGATCCTCGAGAAGGCCCGCGAGTACGGGCGCATCGTCTCTGCGACGGCCTACGCCGACTGGACCGACGGAGACTTCCGCCAGGCCCCTCCGACCCTCTACTCGAACGGCATCTCGCCGCGCTACATCTCGGCCCGCTACTTCCCCGGCGGCAAGTCCCAGAAGCGCCGCACCAACTCCATAGACGTGATGCTCGCTGTGGAGTGTTCGGACTTCCTGCACAACCACCCGCAAGTGGACACCTACGTGCTCGTCACGGGCGACGGGGACTTCATCCCGCTCGTGAGCCTGCTCAGGAGCCAGGGGAAGTACGTCGTCGTGATCGGGGTGTCAGAGGCCACTTCGTACCACCTGATCGAATCTGCCGACCACTTTGTATCCTACGCTTCGCTCCTCGAGGAAGACCGCGCCGCCCGCGCCCAGGATAAGGAACCGAAGAAGGTGGCCGCTGATCCTTTCGATGAGCTCGTCCGAGCTGTCGAGACGCTGAAGAAGGGCGGCAAGACGCGCGTCCTCGGTCAGGTGAAGCAGCAGATGATCGTGCAGCTAGGCTCTTTCGACGAGCGGAACTCGGGCTTCAAGAAGTTCAAGGATTTCGTGGTCGAAGCCGAGCGCCGCGGCCTGGTGAACACTGTAGACCAGGACCTCGAGCTCCAGGTCTACCTGCCCGACGAGAAGATCTCCGACCTCCAGGAGGCCGACCTCGCTGCCGAGGAGCCGAAGGAGGTCGTGTCTTCGAACCGGAGCAAGAGCAACGGCAGGCCCGCGCAGGATGAACCCGAAGACGGCTTCGACCTCCTGGAGGACCTCACGCCCTACGAGCTCAGGACGGTCTGCACGAGCGTCGCGTCTCTTGAACAGCCCGCAACTTTCGTG
>DASSJP010000237.1:0-10283 GCA_035691165.1 Rubrobacter sp. | reverse complement strand
CCACCTATGCGCCCGATCGTTGCGTACGGCTTCCACCACTTTCAAGATAGCCGCGCTGGTCACTTGCACGTCGCGACGGTCGAACAACAGCGATGCGTGCGTCGCCCCTTCAACGACATAGTGGATGCTATGGAACGAGAGCGCGGCCAGCTCGTCTTGTAGTTCGACAGCCGACGATAGATTCCTCGAGGCTGGGAGACACGCACTACGCCCACCTTCGGTCATCCCTGGGAGACGCCGGAAGCCTCATCCCGAGCGCGCATCGCCGACCACTCGTGTACTGCAACCGGGCTGATACGCATCGGTACACAATGGACAAAGCGACTCCGACAGTTCGTCGAAAACCGCCTAACAAAGGATATTTCCAGACACAGTAGGACGGGCTAGAACGCACGCACGCAAACTCGTAATGAGCAGGTCAGCGGTTCGAGTCCGCTCGTCGGCTCTATACTCTTTGCACTAGCACTAAGAAACCGAGGTGGGAAGGCCTCGACATACCACCTTCGCCGAAGCAAGCGACCTTAAGCACGATCTCTAATCCGCGCGAAACCGCAAAATCAGGGGAAGGCAGGTTCTCTGCCTTGCATAGCGAGGGCGGCGTTGAGCGCTTAGAATTGACCACAGCATGACGAACGCTCGCGTCGAATCCTGAGTACCGACATATTCACCGGAGTACGCGGAAGATAGGTGTTTTCGTGGGATTGAGCCGCGCCCGAGCAGGAAAGCGCCCCGGTGGTGGCGCGGGGACGGCGTCTTGGCCGCCGCTCCCGACTCGGGAAAGGGTTGGGAACGCGGCTCGGTACACGATGATCACGTCGATGACGAGGTTCGGGGGAGTTCAAGAGGGCGTGGGAGCGGCTCATGATCGTCGAGCGCGAGGCGATCCCCAGGTTTTCGTGTAAGCACCCTCAGCCCGAGATATATTAATCGTCGTAGCAGTTTAGTAGTTCTCGATATAGTAGGTAGTCAACATGGCTAAGTGGCTCGGGCATGGAGTAGGATCCTGGTGATGGGAGCCGACGATTCTACGTGGGGCATCGCAGCCCAGCGTTGGAAAGAGCTACGAAGGTTCCGGGCCACACACCAACCAAAGCACATCACCGTCAAAGGAGTGAACTGGGACTACATCGTAAGCGGCGAGGGTGGCGAGACGCTCCTGCTCTTGCCGGGCGGGGCGATGGTTGGGGAGGCTGGCTTCACGCGCATCCCGGCCTTCGAGGATCGCTACCGGGTCATCGCGCCGGACTATCCTTCCGTATCTACCGCGGCGCTTCTCCTCGACGGGCTAGGGGGCGTTCTGGATGCCGAGGGGGTGCGGTTTGCGCACGTGCTCGGACCTTCTTACGGCGGGCTCGTGGCGCAGTGCTTTGTGCGACGCCATCCCGAGCGGGTGCGATCGCTGATACTGACGAACACCGCAGTGCCGCCGCAACGGTTGCTGTGGCCGGCGAGGATATTTCTGACGCTGTTGCCTTTCGTCCCGCTCGGATGGCTGCAGGCGCATAGGGAGCGCACGCTAGCGCGGGCCTTCTCTGGTGTGCCCAGCGTGCCACCGGAGGACCAGATATTCTGGCGCGACTACCAGCACGAGCTCGTGTCACGCCTCTCGAAAGAGGACCTTCGCGGCATGGGCCGACTCGGGATCGACCTCGTGGAAAGCTTCCGGTTCGCACCGGACGAACTAGCCTCCTGGCTGGGACGGGTCTTGATCCTGGAGTCGGACGAGGACATCGTGACGCCGGAGCAGCGCGCCGAGCTCAGGCGGCGCTACCCGCAGGCCCGGGTGCATACGTTCCATGGTGCCGGACACACCCCCTGGATGAGCCATAAAGAAGAGTACCTTTTCGTCATAAATGAATTCCTCGACCAAGAGTAAGGGGTTTTGGGACATGACCTACACGGCATGGTTCGATGAGATAAGCAAGGAAGATATCCCGATCGTGGGCGGCAAGGGCGCCAATTTGGGCGAGTTGAGCCACGCGGGGCTTCCCGTACCACCTGGCTACGTCGTAACCACCACAGCCTACGACGACTTCGTCGAGGCGAGCGGCATCAAGGGTGCGGTTGTAGCCCTCGCCTCGGTGCCCCCAACAGAGGATCCGGCCGCCTTCGAGGAGGTGGCGGAGGGGATCTGCGCGCTTTTCTCCGGCGGCGAGGTTCCCGAGGAGATGGCTGACGAGATACGCGCCGCCTACCAAGAGTTGAGGGAAGACGGAGAGACGGCCGTCGCCGTCCGTTCCTCGGCCACCGCCGAGGACCTAGCAGGGGCGAGCTTCGCTGGCCAGCAGGAGACCTATCTGAACGTTCGCGGAGCGGAGGCGCTGCTCGATGGGGTCAAGAACTGCTGGGCTTCTCTGTGGACGGCGCGAGCGATAGCTTACCGGGCACGCCATGGCATAGCCCCCGAGACCGTGAGCCTCGCGGTGGTCGTCCAGAGGATGGTCCAGGCCGATGCCGCGGGTGTGATGTTCACCGCCAATCCCGCGAACGGACGCCGGAACGAGGCCACGATAAGCGCCGCCTGGGGCCTCGGCGAGTCCGTGGTGGGCGGCACGGTGACGCCGGACTCCCTCGTCGTGGAGAAGAAGAGCGGGCGTGTGCTTTCGCGCGAGACATCCGACAAACAAGTCATGACCGTCTACTCTGAAAGCGGGACCGAGGAGAGACCAGTGCCGGAAGCGCGGCGCCGCCAGGCGGTTCTCGATGATGGGGCGGCGGCGGAGCTGGCGCGTTACGGTAAGCGGATCGAGGACCATTACGGAATTCCGCAGGACATCGAGTGGGCGCTCGCGGGTGGCGAGTTCTTCGTAGTGCAGGCACGTCCCATCACGGCGCTGCCGGAGCCGATGGCCGATCCTCCCACGAACTGGAGCGTGCCGGACCCGAAGGGCTTCTACGTTCGCGCCAGCATCGTCGAGCAGATGCCGGACCCGCTCTCGCCGTTGTTCGCCGACTTTGCCTACGGATCGGTCCCACGCTCCCTCGACAAGCTCATGAACGAGCTCCTCGGTCCCGGCACAATCAGAGAGGGCGAGCTCGCATTCCCCACGGTCAACGGGTACGCCTACTATTACTACAAGATGGCGGCCATTCTGAGGATCAGCGCCAAGGCTCTCGCGGTTCTTCCATCCCTGTACGGTAGCGGAAAGGCAAGCGGCGTAAAACGCTGGCGCGAGTACTCTCACCCCCGCTACGCGACGATCGTCGAAGAGTGGGAAGCCAAGCCGCCAGAAGACCTGCCGGCGGTCGGACTCCTCGCGGGCGCTCGGGAGCTACTGGACGCAGGGACGGAGTACTATACCTCGGTGCAGACCATAATCCCGATCGCGGCCAGCAGCGAGATGTTGTTCACCAGCTTTTTCGATCGGCTCATCAGGCGAGAGGGGGATCCTCCGGGACAGATCTTCCTTCTGGGATTCGACAGCACGCCCATCAGGGCCGAGAAATCACTCTACGACCTGGGGATGTGGTGCGGCGAGCATCCCAAGCTCGCCGCGGCGCTCCTGGATACACCGTCGGAGAGGGCTCTGGAATTGCTGCGTATGGAAGAACCACCCGCCGGTATGGGCGAAAAGGTGTGGGACGATTGGCGGTTGCGCTTCCAGGCTCACCTGGACAACTACGGGTACGCCGTCTACAACCTCGATTTCATGAACCCCGTGCCGGCCGACGACCCCGCGCCCCTCTTCGACACGCTCAAGTTCTACCTCCGGGGTGAAGGACAGAACCCCCACGAGCGCCAGCGAAGGATGGTCAGGCGCCGCGAGGAAGCCACGAGCACAGTGCTGGAGCGGCTGGATCCTGCGCGAGGAAGGCTCATTGGTAGGCTACTCAGGTGGGCGCAGGACGCCGCTCCAGTGCGTGAGGATGCCCTCGCCGATACGGGTCTGGCTTGGCCCGTTATGCGCAGGATGCTCCTCGAGCTGGGCCGCCGCCTGGCAAGGGCCGGCGCCGTGGAGAAACCCGCAGACGTGTTCTGGCTGCGCCAGCAGGAGCTAGAGGACATTGCCGTGTCCCTGGACGCGGGCGAAAGGCAACTCGCAAGCCTGGCTGAGTCCGTCGAGCAGCGCAAGATGCTCTGGCGGGGACAGAGACAGGTCACGCCCCCGCAGCTACTTCCGAAAGACTCCTGGTTCATGGTCCTTGAAAGTCTTATGCCGGCGGCATCCGAGGACCAGACGGGCGACACCATCAAGGGCATAGCCGCTAGCGGAGGTCAGGTTACGGCCGCAGCACGCGTGCTCGGCGGTCCAGGGGACTTCGGCCAGATGCGACCAGGGGAGGCGCTCGTGGCGGCCATCACCACCCCGGCATGGACGTCGCTCTTCGCCATGGCCTCCGCGGTCGTCACGGACGTGGGCGGACCCTTGAGCCACAGCTCCATCGTGGCGCGAGAGTACGGCATCCCGGCCGTGCTCGGGACCGGGGTTGCGACCCGCCGCATCCAGAGCGAACAGAACATCCACGTTGACGGGGATGCGGGGATCGTCCTGCTCTTGGACGGGAGTGGTCGTGACGATGGGGGACGTCCGGCTGAAGTCGCATCCGGGCCGGCCGCTTCTTTAAAGGCGGGAAAGTTGGCGCTCGCAGGCCTCGCCGCGGTGGTCCTCATCACGGCTTTCGCGCGTTGGAGAAGGCGCAAACGAGCCTAGGCGACGTAGCTCCAAGAACAGACAGTAGTTAGCCCAGGAAGCACCACACCGCCGCACTCGTAATGAGATGAGGTCAGCGGTTCGAGTTCGATCGTCGGCTCTCCGCTCCTTCAGGCTCTCGCAACCAACAAGATAGGCGGCCTGCAAGCGTGCGCCGACGGTTGGCTGGTGCTTACTCCTGAATTGGTATACGGTGCGATTGGACGATACTCCATTGGACCCAGCACGCAAGGAGGGCATGAACTCTAAAGGCGGCCTCACGGAAGATGCCAAACACCACGCTAAGGATGCTGCCCAAAGCGCGCAACCGTGGATGGAGCGGCTCGCGCGCCTGGGATACGCGACTGAGGGTGCGGTGTACTCGCTCATTGGCTTGCTAGCGGCGGGCGCGGCGTTCGGCACCGGCGGCCGCGCCACCGGACAGCGCGGTGCCTTAGAAGTCATTGCAGGAAGCCCCTTCGGCGGCATCTTGCTGGGTTTGATCGCGGTCGGCTTCCTGGGCTACGCGCTCTGGCGGAGCGTTCAGGCGTTAGCGGACCCTGACAGGGAGGGCACCGATGTGAAGGCGCTTGGCAGGCGGGTTGGGTACGGCATAAGTGCATTAGTCTATGCAGGCCTCGCTTTCAGCGCTGTGGGGGTAATTCTTGGGACGGCGAGCGAGGGTGGTGCAACTCCCGATGACTGGACGGCATTGCTGCTGTCATGGCCATTAGGCAAAGTATGGGTCATCGGTGTTGGCATCGTTGTGGTCGGCGTAGGTCTGCATGAGATCTATCAGGCTTACAAGGCAGATTTTCTTGGGTACCTCAAACTCGACGAGATGGGGGAGAAGGTAAGGAAGTGGACCGAGCGCTGGGGACGCCTCGGGATCGCCGCGCGGGGAATTATCTTCGGTGTTGTCGGGACGTTTCTCATCCGCGCAGCACTCGAGTACGATCCGCAACAGGCTCGGGGCCTCGGCGGTGCGCTGCAGACACTTGCCCAGCAACCGCTAGGGCCGTGGCTCTTGGGTGCTGTGGCGCTCGGGTTGGTCGCCTATGGATTATTTATGCTCTCTGTGGCACGCTACCGTCACATACCCACCGGCAGAGTTCAGTAGAGTTGGCTAGCGCATGGGATCGAGACCGAACCCGCGGGGCGTTGTAGCAAGCGGGCAAAAAGGCGACAATATCTAGTGGAGCCGCATAAAGCTGCAGGTGGGTGAATGACGATCCCTCAGACCCACCAGGAGTAACGATGAGATATGCCGGAGGTTCTTTATGATAGCTGTCGTTAACCGTTTACCAGTAAAAGAGGGAATGGCCGACGAGGTCGTCGAGCGGTTCGCCAACGGTCGGGGGTTCGTGCAGGAGTTTCCGGGCTTTGTGTCAATGGAGGTTCTGCGCTCCGAGGGCGAGGATGAGATTATGGTGATTACCCGATGGAGAGACAAAGAAGCTTTCAATTCTTGGGTTCATAGCGACAAATTTAAGTTGGCCCATGGTAAGGGGGGCGGCGGACTGTTGCGGGGCCATCCTCAGATGGGTACCTACGAGGTCGCTGTATGGCGTGAACCGGGACTCTCTGAGGTTTAGCTGAGCTGGAGCAAGCTCGAGGATATCAAACTAGAGCCGGCGCGCTTAGCCCCCGGCTCTCGCCTGTGCACCGCTTCCTATCCCTAACCGGGCATGGAGTGAGCTGAGGATATACTAGTCACGTATCCGTCTGAAAAGGAACTGACAACGCGTAATCCACCGCCTCCTGACACCACCGGGATTGCACTGCGGTGCAACTCGCAGCAAGGCAGGGAAAGGAAACTCCTGTAAATGTGCGGGATTTGCACATCTGAGCAACTCCCAGCAACGCCTTATGGATCACTCTTAATAAGCAGGTCAGCGGTTCGAGTCCGCTCGTCGGCTCTTTCTATTCGGCTTAGATGAGAGCACTTCAGGAAGACCGAGTCGGCACCGTTCTGGGACAGAAATCGATGGGTGGAGAGGACGAGTTCGTGGCAAGCGAAGCTAGCCCAGAAAAAGCTCGTGTGGTGCACGGAGCGTGGTGGGAGTGTGATCGATTTTGGGTGGACTTCTCTGAGGTGGTCATCATCGTGTGGAGGTCGACCCACGAAGCATGGAGCCGCTTCTGTTGGGAGAGCCTACCGCCTCGCAGTCCATGACCTATCCGCGCAAGCTATAGGGCCCTCTATTCTGAGACTGCGAGCACGACCTTCCCACGCGCGTGGCCCTGCTCCAGGTAGCGTACGGCCTGAGCGGCCTCACTCAGCGGATACGATCTGTCGATGACGGGCGTGAGCTTGCCGGCCTCTATCAGGTCTTTGAGCGTCATGAGGTCCTGATGGCGCTCCTTGGAAATGAGGCCGAGCAGCTTCTGCTCAGTGAAGCGCGAGCGCAGAGGGGCGAAGATCTGGCGTTGAAAGCCACCGAGCCAGCGGTCTCCGCCTTCACCGCCGACGATGACGAGGGTGCCTTGCGGCGTGAGAGCCCGGCGCAGTTGGGACAGGGGCCGCCGGCCCGCGGTGTCGAGGATCAGATCGAATTGGCGCGTGCCGGCGGTGAAGTCCTCTCGGGTGTAGTCGATGACCTCGTCGGCGCCAATGGCCCGCACTAGCTCCACTTTGGACGTGCTGCACACGCCTGTTACTACGGCTCCAAATGCCTTGGCCAGCTGCACAGCGTAGGTCCCCACGCCTCCCGCTGCACCGATGATAAGGACGTTCTGCCCGGGCTGGAGCTTGCCCGCGTCGCGCAGGCCGTTGAGGGCGGTCATGCCAGAGATGGGCACGGCTGCGGCCTGTTCGAAGCTGAGGTTCGCCGGCTTGGGCGCGAATCGCTCCGCCTTGGCGCAGGCGTACTCTGCGAAGGAGCCATCGCACGTCCCGTACACCGGGTCACCCTGCTTGAGCTGGATGACGTTCCTCCCGGCTGCCTCGACAGTCCCTGCGGCATCCATGCCACGAATGCGGATCTTGGGCTTGCGGAAGCCGAAGCCCATGACGCGTACCAGATAGGGTTGGCCCGTCATCAGATGCCAGACGCCGGGGTCGACGCTCGCCGCATGCACGCGGATGAGCACCTCGTCGTCCCCGGGCTGCGGTTTTTCCACGTCGCGAAGCTCGAGCACATCGGCCGAGCCGTACTTGTCTTGAACGATGGCTTTCATGGCTGCCGTTACTTCCTTCCTCTATTGCCTTCAGCGCGCCTTCTCTCCTGTCTTCCTACGGGGCCCTCGACAGATTGTAGACCTTCCATCCCAGGACGAGATGGAAAACTATGAGTGCGAGTACGCCAATGAAGGCGCTTGGAGAGAGGGGATCGACCAGAAGGACAGATCCCGCTACGACCCCAACCACCCCAACCACCCCAACCACCCCAACCACCCCGAGCACCACGCTCACCCCGCCAAAACCCTTGCCGAAGGCCGGGACTCTGAGCATGGCCACCCCGAGGGCAATGAGACCTATCGGCACCAGGAGAAGCCCTACGCCGAACAACGCGTCGAATATGCCCTCAGTCGCCTGCCACATGAGGACGAGTGTCGCCCGATCCTCGGTGGTCGCCCCGGGAGCATGATAGAGATCGGGGCTTGGGCTACATGTGGCAGAGCTCCTGCCGCGAGCACGCCGAGACCCAAAATTCCCAGGACGCTCCCGATGAGGATAGTGTCTGGTAGGTTGTGGGTTGAGTGAGGAGGGAGACACTTGACCTCAAAGAAGCATGAGTTCGAGCCCGCTCGTCGGCACTCTCGCTAACTGACAAAGGCCAGGAGTCGAAAGGATTGAGGGAAGCGTCGTGGTCTCGAAGGCTCACTAGAGCCAACTCTCGGTGCTCAGGATGACCCGCAACGGGACTTCTGCAACCCTCCCCAGCCCTTCCTCTTCTTGCCCTTGTTCAAAGTGAGCTGCGACCCCCTCATACGTCGACTGGTGAACACCACGCGGCAGTAGAGACCGCGGTGAAGACTTCGAGTACCCAACCGACGTGTGGCTACCCAGGGGGTTCGAGGATGACCACGGGAATCGGCCGTTCGGTCCGCTTCTGGTAGCGGGCGTAGCCCTCGTAAACCGAGATGATCTGGGGCCATAGCTCGGCCCTCTCCACTTCGGTAGCGGTGCGGGCGATCATGGTGCGAGTCAAGCCCGCGATCGTGACGCGTACCTCTGGATTGGACCGGAAATTAGGTACGATGCCGGGTGCCGGTCATCGCTCCCGAACGAGGCCACCAGCACCAAACGGTCGCCGTCGATGATCGGTACCGAGAGCATCGTCGCGCGTGCCTTACCCGACTGGCGACCGATAGTGACGAGGTCGATGAGGGGCATCCCGAAGGCTCTGCCGAAGATCAGTCCCTTCGAGATGTTGAAGATCGCCCGGTGAATACTGGTGCCCACCTTGTGGAACGCGTCTTTGGGTATCATACGACTCTGTCCATTTCCCTGAGACTATCGTATCTTGGAGACCAATACCGCTCCTCTGATCTACCTCCACGGATTATTGCTGTTCGTTGCTGGCCTTTCGATCGTCCGTGTGCACAATCGTTGGACGTGTAGGTGGCCCGCAATGGTAACTCTCGTTGGCCGGGTTACCATTCTCGTTGGTCTGTTCCGGATGTTCGCTCCGGAAGTTCAACAGGCTTCTCAGAATGCTCCCACGACCATTATCAGTGCGAGCCTGGTTGGCGCTATTGGGCTTGTATTGGCCTTCGTCTTGACCTTCAAGCCGGCTCTAGGCAGGATGGTGAGTGACAGCTCACGGACCGCAGGTGGGCGTGAATATCAGTTACCACGCCCTACTTGGCAGAGAACGCCAGAATCCACGGCGGAACTACTCGGGGGCCGGGACGGGTGTCTTGCTCCCAGGCACCTCGCAGCTAGCTAGGCGCCCTGCTTGGCCTCTGGATAACAATCTCACCCTGCTTGCGCACGAGGACGTACTCTGTACTTATCAACTCGCTCCGCTCACCTTGGTAGGTGTACCGTAAGGGCGCACCCTCGGGCAGGAAAAGCAGGAGCTGGCCGGCGGCGTCCGCGTACTCCTTCTTTGCCTTCTTCAGGGCGTTCTCGTGTTGCCGAAGACCATTCTCGTAGCTCTGCCTGCGGTGGTGGTAGTCGAGGAAGGTATCCACATTCTCGAACTCGCTGGGAACTTCGGGAGGCGTATTGGCTGCCTTGTAGTCGTGGAGTCGCTTATCAGCGTCGTTCTGGTCCTCTCGTGCTTCTATCAGTTGGCCGAGAATGCTTCGTACAGCCGTGTCAAAGTCTCCTGTCATTTCCTACTCCTCATCTAGCGAATATCCTACATTGACACCACTGAGCGCACAACACGCAGAAACGCCCGGCAACCGCGAGCAAAGAAATCGGCGTATTTACGCCGATTCTGCAACCCCCGCAACCCTCCGCAACAGGTGTCGGCGGATAGTGGCTCCAAAGGTCGCGAGTGCGTGGCATCGGACCCGCAGTCAGACTGTAGCTGTCGCTTGTCCTGATACCACTCTGACACCATCGGGAACGCATTACGGTGCAACACAGGGCAAGGAAGAGAAAAGAAACCGGCCTATATATGCGGCATTTGCAGCCCCAGGCAAACCCCTGCAATACATGAATTATTACTCGTAAGAGAAGTGGTCAGCGGTTCG
>DASSJP010000236.1:0-3224 GCA_035691165.1 Rubrobacter sp. | reverse complement strand
CCTTCCTCGAGGAGCTGCATCCCCGCGAGGCGGTCGAGGCCCTTGTACATCGGGTAGCTCGCGATGGCGGCGGCGTCCAGCTTGTAGGCTTCATCGAAGGAGGGGAGGGCGGGGTGCATCCCGAAGCCGCGCACGAGGACGGTGTTGGCCGGGTGCTGGTCCTTGAGGATCTCGTTTGCCTGCTCGACGAAGGAGTTGGCGATCTGGGCGCTCTTGCTGGCTTCCGAGGATTCGTCCGTCGGCTTGACGGGGAGTGGTTCGAGGCCGGTGCGCTGGGGGTCCGAGTCGGCGAGTGCATCGGAGAGTCCCTCGCCCCTGAAGACGGCGACGGCCCTGTACTCCTTCTCGTGCATGACGAAGACCTCGACACCGTCGATCTTCACATTCTCGTTCAGAAGCTCGACGAGCTCCTCGCCCTTCTCTGTGGGGATACGGCCGGCACGGCGGTCTGAGATCTTGCCCGATTCGTCTTTGGTTGCGAAGTTTACGCGGGCCGCCAGGTCGCTCTCGCCGAGGTCGAAGCCGACGCCGAGGGCGCTGAGGACGCCGCGTCCCACCTGGAAGCGCACGGGATCGTACCCGAAGAGGCCGAGGTGGCCGGGCCCGCTCCCGGGGCTCACCCCTGCTGCGACGGGGCGCGAGAGCCCGAGGTCCGAGCGGGCGGCGAGGGCGTCGAGGTTCGGGGTGTTGGCGGCCTCCAGCTCCGTCTCGCCCGAAGGGTCCATCGGCAGTCCGCCCAGCCCGTCGATGACGAGCAGGACGATCTTCGTGTCCGTCTTGACTGATAGCTCGCGCATGAGGTTGAGATCCAAAACAGATTCCTTTCTTTTTCCGACGCGCGTCGGAAGTCTAACAAAGAGGGTCTGTATAATCTCCGCGTCAGGCAACCGCCCGGAGGGCCGTAGATGAAGATAGAGACCATAGACCTTGACTTCATGGGCACAGAACAGGTTATTGCCTCGTTCCTGCTGCTTGGTGAGGACGGAGCCGCACTCGTCGAGACCGGTCCAACGACCTGCCTCGACCGGCTCACCGCCGGCCTGAATGAGCATGGCGTCGCTCACGAAGACGTGCGGCAGGTCTTCGTGACGCACATACACCTCGACCATGCCGGAGCCTCAGGACACCTCTCGGAGCTGCTGCCGAACGCGACCTTCCACGTGCACGAGGTCGGCTATCCACACCTGGCCGACCCGTCCAAGCTCGTAAAGAGCGCCAGCCGCATCTACGGCGAGAAGATGGAGGAGCTCTGGGGCGAGGCGCGCTCTGTTCCAGAGGACCGGATCGTGATCCTGAAGGACAAAGAGGAGACGCAGGCCGCAGGAGGCGTCCTCGTCGCCCATGATACGCCGGGCCACGCCTATCACCACTTCGCCTACCTCGAGCCTGACTCGGGGGCGCTCTTCGCCGGTGACGTGGCTGGCATCCGTCTGCCCGGCCAGTCCTACATCCGTCCGCCTACACCGCCGCCCGAGATCGACGTCGAGGCGTGGATGAAGAGCATCAACTACATCAGGCAGATAGGTCCGGATAGTTTATGGCCGACGCACTTCGGAAGGTACGAGGATGTCGAGCGGCATCTCGGCGAGCTCGAACAGCGCCTCCAGGACTGGTTGTTGTTCGTCGAGGGACAGATGGACGAGGGGGCTGAGCGGGAGGAGATCTCCGACCAGCTAAAGGCCAAAGGCGACGCTGAGATGCTCGCGGAAGGCGCCGACACCACCGAGTCCGAGCGCTACGACCTTGCCGGTAGCTATCCCATGCTCACCGACGGCATAATGAGGTACGTTACCCGCCGTCGTGAGAAAGGCTGACGCATCCACTACAGTCGAGCCGGGATCGTGACGAAAGAGCACTCGATGAAATCGGGGCCGAGGAACATTGGCTAGGAGCCTCATCCTTATTGCGGTGATCGTACTTATACTCGGTGGGCTGTTCTTCCTGCTGCGTCCCGATTCCCCCGCCGCCGGGTCGCGGGAGCGAACGTTCGACCTCTCCATCGAGGGAGGTGAGATGAGCCCGTCCGACATCTCCGTGAACGAGGGCGACAGGGTGACGTTCCGCATAAGCTCAGATAAGCCAATGGAATTCCACATGCACGGCTACGACCTGGAGCAGAAGATCGAACCAGGAAAGAAGGCCGAGCTTCACTTCAAGGCGGATCTCACGGGACGCTTCGAGATCGAAGACCACGAAACAGAAGAAGAATTGGGCGTGCTCCAGGTGCGCCCGCGGTAGCGAGAGGCTGATGCGCCGCACCGCTGTCGCCGCCAGCATCATGTTCTTCGTCCTGGCAGCCGCCAATCCTGCACTTGCCCACGGCTTCGGGCCGACCTACGATATCCCCATTCCGCTCTGGCTCTACCTCTACGGCGCCGCCGCCGCCGTGGTGCTCGCATTCGTGCCACTGGCCCTCTTCACACGCAAGGAGCGGGACGCGGATTCACCTTACCGCTACCCTTGCTTTGACCTGTTTCGCATCGGGTTCCTGAGAACACTTTTGACTTCACGACCACTGCTAGCGGGCCTGCGCCTGCTCTCTGTCGCGCTCTTCTTCCTCGTCGTGATCGCAGGTCTCGTAGGTTTGCAGAGCGGCTTCAACATCGCCCCTACTTTCGTTTGGGTGACGTGGCTGGTGGGTATGAGCTTCTTTACCGCTCTCGTTGGGAACGTGTGGCCGCTCGTCAATCCCTGGAGGATCATCTTCGATCGGGCCGAAGGGCTGGCCCGCAGGCTTGCCTACAGGGACGGGCTCGAGCTCGGCGAGCCCTATCCCGAGGCTCTCGGAGTCTGGCCCGCTGTGGGACTCTACCTAGCGTTCGTCTGGGTCGAGAACGTTTTCTCAGGTTCGTACGTGCCGCGCAACATAGCCCTCTTCGCGCTCGCGTACACCCTGGTCACACTCTACGGCGTGGCCTTCTTCGGCAAGGAGACCTGGCTGAGACGCGGCGAGGTGTTCTCGGTCTACTTCGGCCTGCTCGGCAGGTTCGCGCCAACGGAGGTAAGGGTGAAGAACCCGAACGTCTGCCTGGGCTGCGAAGGCTGCGAGGCAGGGGGGAGGTGCGTGGACTGTTACGAGTGCTTCGCCAGCGCCGCGCCTGATGAGCGCGAGTTGAACCTGCGCCCCCCTGCCGTCGGTCTCGGACTACCTGAGAAGGTGCCGCCTGGCGGGGCTGCGTTCGTGATCGTGGTTCTGGCAGGCGTGACTTTCGACGGCCTGCTAC
>DASSJP010000235.1:0-4337 GCA_035691165.1 Rubrobacter sp. | reverse complement strand
GACTACATACCTGGACTACGCCGATGGCGACGGCTACCAGGCCGTCCGCCTGCCATACAAGGGCGAGGCGGCCGACATGCTCGTCATCCTGCCGCATAAGGGCCGGTTCGGGCCGGTCGAAGAGCACCTGAGCGCAGGCTTTCTCGATCAGGTAGAGAATAGTCTCGACATGGAATACGTCAGGCTGACAATGCCGCGCTTCGACTTCGAGACGGACCTCGATCTGAAAAAGATGCTCGAACGGATGGGGATGACGGCTCCCTTCGATTCCGGCATGGCAGACTTCAGCGGCATCACCGGAGGGAAAGACCTGTACATCTCCGAAGCCCTGCACAGGGCTAACATCACGGTAGACGAGAAAGGCACCGAGGCTGCCGCCGCCACGGTGCTGGCGATGGCGGAGAGTTCCACTCCTCAGATGACAGAGATGACCATTGACCGTCCTTTCATCTTCGCCATCGTCGAGCGTGATAAGGGCACGATCCTGTTCCTGGGAAGGGTGACGAACCCGCAGCAGTAGACACACAGGTATCATCCCCCTTTCCGCGTGTAGAATGGCTGGAGCGGTTCGGAAACGCCTCGTTTCTTATGTCAGGGAGGTTTCTGAGGGTGGAGACGCAACTACAGTACGGCAAGGGCGACCTGAGCGTGGAGATCCCATCTCCCGACGTTACGGTGCTCGTGCCGAAGGCAGAAGATGGCCTGCCGGACGAGGCGACTGCCTTCAGGGAGGCGGTCAGGGACCCCATCGGCTCGGCGCCGCTACGTGAGCTTGTCGCATCCCATGAGCGGGTCGCGGTGGTGATCCCCGACATCACCCGCGCCCTGCCCCGCGAACGTCTCCTGCCCTGGCTATTCGAGGAGCTCTCGCACGTGCCGCCCGAGAACTTCACCATCGTGAACGGCACGGGCTCGCACCGCGCCAACACCGACGATGAGCTGGCCGCGATGGTGGGGCGGCACGTATTCTCGAACTACCGCGTCGTCAACCACGACGCCCACGATCCTGCGACTATGGAGTTCGTCGGCAACTCGTATACGGAGCGAGACCTGTACATGAACCGCGAATACGTCGAGGCCGACAGGCGCATAGTCATGGGCTTTATTGAGCCGCACTTCATGGCGGGGTTCTCAGGCGGGTACAAGGGGATCTTCCCCGCCGTGGCTGACGTGAATTCGATCATGGACTACCACAGGGCCTCGGTAATCGGCCACGAGCGCAGCACGTGGGGCGTCCTTGATGACAACCCGACGCAGGACCAGATCCGGTACAACGGCTCTCTCCTGCCTGTGGATTTCTGCATAAACGTCACGCTCAACCGGGCACAGGAGATCACCGGCTACTACTGCGGCGACGTCCTCGCCGCCCACGCCGAAGGCTGCGAGGCGAACAAGGCAAACTCGATGGTCGCCTGCGAGCGCGCGTTCCCCATCGTCGTCACATCCAACGGCGGCTACCCACTGGACCAGAACCTCTACCAGGCCGTAAAAGGCATGTCAGCGGCGTACCAGATCATCGACGAAGGCGGCCTCATAATCTCCGTCGCCCGCTGCAACGACGGCTTCCCCGACCACGGCAACTTCCGCAAAATGCTCCTCGAATACCCCTCCCCAGAAGCGATGCTCGAAGCAATAAACTCGCCGGGCTTCTCGACCTACGACCAGTGGCAGGTTCAACTCTTCGCCCAGATCCTGCAGAGAGCCAGAGTCGCCCTCCACAGCGAGATAGACGCAAAGGCCGTACGCAGCGTCCACCTCGAGCCCGTCGAGGACATCACAGCCCGCATCTCGGAAGAACTGGAGCGCATCGGTGCAGACGCCCCCATAGCCGTCCTCCCCGAAGGCCCCATGACCGTCCCGTATCTGGAGCATGCCCCGATCCGGGGATGATAGGCGAGATCCAGGCTTTCGCTCTCACCCTCCAAGCAGGCGCGTGAGGCGCAGGTGGACGCCCTCGTCCTCGTCCGTGACGTAGAAGACGCGGCCTTCGGGGGTGATCGCGATGCCCTCGACGCGCGGGAGACTCGGGAATTCGCGGACGAACTCTGCTTCGAGGGAGCCGGAGTGGGCGTCCTGGGGAAGTAGGCAGCGGAAGTGGGTGGCTACGGTCTCCCTGCCACCGGGGTAGTCCTGGACGAGGACGCTCTGCTTGTCGCGGCTGTCGATGTTGCCCGTTACGAGATGTAGCTCCTCACCGGCTCCGGTCTTAAGCAGGGCGAGGTCGCGGACGCCTGCTATCTCGCCGTTCCTTCCGACGGCGTTGGCGATCCAGAAGCCGAGAACCTCGGGAAAGGCGTCGCTCCTTTCGAAGAGGCGGTCGATGCCAGCGAGCTCTACCAGGATCGGACGTCCGTCGGCGGCGGTGGGGAAGCGGAGGCCCAGTAATAGGGTGCCGCCCTCGCGAAAGGCTGCGCCTTCTATGTTGATCGGGTAGTCGTCCTCGCGTATGAGGCCTGACCACTTCTTTTTCTCCTTCTCGCCGCGCTCGATGGTCGCTGCGATGAGGGCTTTGTAGGACTGCTCTCCGAGTGGAATGAGGTCGAGGTCACTCTTTTTGAATGCGTCGTTGACAAGGCGATGGAGGGCGAAGCTCCGGCGGGAGACCTCGAGATTCATCGCGGGGTCTTCCGTGACGCTCCCGACGTCCGACTCGCGGAAGCGGGCGACGAAGCCCCGTTTGGGCTGGAGGGGCCCGGCCTTGCCCCCGAAGTGGGAGCCGAGGATGTAGACGTAGCCCGTGCTATCGTCGCGTGTGATCGCCTCCGCGTCCTCGGTCTTGCCTGCGTCCCCAACCACACGAGCGCGCAGGCGCTCTATCTCCCAGCCCTCGTCCATAGGAGAATCGCGGCGATGGCCGATGGCGGCGACGCAGTCTTCGATCTCCCCCTCGTCCAATACCGCCCAGAACCCGAGGTCCCAACTATGTTCGCGGAGCAGCGCCCCGTCCCCGATCGTTAGTAGCCCCGACGCCTCGTTAGGGTGCAGGTTGAGATCCATCTGAAAAAGCCCGTCTTCACCAGCCATGCGTTTCCTCCTCTTCCAGGACACGCCCACATACTACGCGCCCGTCTCCCGAAAGTTCCGGTGTGTGATTTTGGACACAAAGGCGTCGTTACTATGTGTTACATTCTCGCGCTTACGCTGAAAAAGAGACTGCCGGAAGTAGACCACGACGTGCTGGAGGGGCTTTGGCGTTATCGATCTCGAAAATAACGGTTTTGGCGATACTCGCCGGAGGCAACATGTTCGCAGGGGCCGTGCCTGGCCCAGACAGTAGCGGAGACGATGCCGTCAACGACGTCGCCAGCGTCCATCACGCCGACCTTGGCAGCATTCCTCACGAGAAAACTCACGAAATAAATTCCGCTCACAAAGAGAAAGACCCTGCCTGGACGATGCTTGCCTCCTACTACGGACGCGAGCTGGAGGGACAGCCGATGGCGAACGGGCAACCCTTCGACGCGGACGCCTACACGGCCGCCCACAAGAGCCTGCCGTTCGGGACGAAGCTGGAGGTCAGTTACGGGGGCGAGTCCGTGCGGGTTACCGTTACGGACAGAGGTCCCTACGTGGCAGGCCGCGACCTCGACCTCTCGCTGGCCGCGGCGCAGCGGATCGGTCTGACAGGCGCGGGCGAGGCACCGGTGCGGGTGAAGGTTCTCTAAAGCGGTATGCGGAAGTGTACTTCCGCATACCGTAGCCTCAGGTGTCGGCTTTCCGAAAACGCACTGGCGAAACCACCTTCGTCCTCACCGGTAATTTTGCAGGAAATCCAGCACGATCCTGTTGAATTCCTCGGGCCGTTCCATGCTCGGGAGGTGGGCCGTGCCCGGCATGATGACCTTGCGGGCGTTCGGCAGCTCCCTCTCCAGCAGGTCGGCGGCGGCGAAGATCCTCGGCTGGTCCTCGTCACCGACTATTAGCAGCGTCGGGGCCTGGATGTCGGGGAGGCGGTCAGCGGCGGGGGGTTCGGGTTCCCACTCCTCGCCGAGCTCCGAGGCTTCGTTTTGAAGGGCGATCAGGTTCATCTCGCGCACCAGGTCCCGAATAGAGGCGTCAACGTCATCGGGGGATCTTTCGGGTCCGTCTACCCAGATCTGGACCTCGAGCTCGGAGATCCGCTCCAGGTCTCCGGCCTCGTCGGCGGCGATGATCTCATCCCACTGCCTCGGGGGGTCGAAGTCGGGCATGAACCCGCCCACTGCCGAGCCCACGAGAACGAGGTTCCCTGTCCTCTCCGGGTACTCGAGCGCAAAGTCGAGCGCGGCCCCTCCCCCCATCGAGCAGCCCACGAGGTGCGCCCGCTCCACGCCAAGGAAGTCGAGCACACCGCGCAG
>DASSJP010000234.1:0-10098 GCA_035691165.1 Rubrobacter sp. | reverse complement strand
CGAAGATGGCGAACGAGGGGATCAAGAAGAACGCGATCGAGTAGTTGTAGCTGTGGTCCTCTGGGTGGAAGCAACTGCTGCTTCCACCCAGAGGACCATCTCGAGAAGGGGATAACAAGTGAGCAGCGTGGTCAAGGCGTCGGGGTCGAAGCTCAGCCAGAGGCGCAAGAGCGACATCAAGTGGGGGTACTTCTTTATCTTCCCGCAGCTCTTCGGGGTCATTGCTTTCGTGCTTTTCCCTTTGATCTACGTGCTCGTACTCAGCCTTCTCGAGTGGGACGGTCTGGGTAAGCCCTCCTTCGTCGGCCTGTCCAACTACGGTACAGAGCTTACCAACCCGGACTTCAGGAACGCCCTGAGCAACACCGTCTACTACACGGTAATGGTCGTGCCGACCAGCGTGGTGCTCTCCCTGATGGCTGCCCTCGCATTGAACAAGCTGCGCTTCAAGAATTTCTTCAGGGTGATCTACTTCGCCCCCGTCGTCACAAGCGCGGTCGCCGCCGGCGTCGTGTGGCTGTGGGTCTACAATCCAGACTTCGGGCTCATCAACACCTACTTGCAGACCTGGTTCGGAATAAAGGGGCCGCAGTGGCTACTCGACCCCAAGTGGGTGATGCCTTCGATCGCAATAATGAGCATCTGGCTGAGGATGGGGTTCTACATAGTCATCTTCCTTGCCGGCCTGCAGGGCATACCTGTGACATACATCGAGGCGGCCCAGATAGACGGGGCGAACAGGTTCCAGAGGTTCTTGTACGTGACGCTCCCCCTTCTCTCGCCTACCACGTTCTTCATCTTGATCATCGCGATCATCGACTCGTTCCAGGTCTTCGACCAGGCCTTCATCCTGACGTTCGACGGGGGACCCGCCAACTCGGCCGTCACCATGGTCTACTACCTGAGAGAGCTGGCGTTCGTCGATTTCGTCTACGGCAGGAGCGCCTCGGTAGCCGTGATCCTGTTCGCTATCATCCTTCTCTTCACGCTGCTGCAGTTCAGGGTGCAGCGGCGATGGGTTCACTACGAGTAGGTCTCTACCGGGAAAGGAGGGAGCATTATGGCAAGCGTGACGACGACGAAAGACACAGCAGGCCCGGTAGAGACCACGAGCCGTGGCACTCGTCTCCTGGGGTCGGTGCTGCTGTACCTGGCCGTAACGCTCGGGGCGCTCATCATGGTCATGCCCTTTGCGTGGATGTTGCTCGCCTCGGTCAAGGACCTGGCGCAACTCTACAAGGTACCGCCGAACTGGATCCCCGACCCGATCGTGTTCCAGAACTACGTCAACGCGTGGGTTTCGGTGCCTTTCGACACAGGCTACATGAACAGCACCATCGTTACCGTGACCGTTGTCGTTGCGAACTTGCTCACGTGTTCGATGGCGGCATACGCCTTCGCCAGGATCGAGTTTCCATTCAGGCACGTGCTCTTCATCCTGTTCCTGGCGACGTTGATGGTTCCCGAGCAGGTCACGATCATCCCGCTGTACATAATCATGAAGAACCTGGGTCTGATCGACACTCTCTTTTCCCTGATCATCCCCTACGCGCTGTTCAACGCCTTCGGCGTCTTCCTCCTGCGGCAGTTCATTAAAGGACTTCCTATAGACCTGGAAGAAGCTGCGATAGTTGACGGGGCGAACCGCTGGACGATCTACTGGCGGATCATCATGCCGCTGATCCGGCCAGCCCTTGCGGCCTTCGGCATCTTCACGTTCCTGTTCCAGTGGAACAACTTCTTCAGGCCGCTGATCTTTCTGGACAGCATCGAGAACTACACGGTGCCACTGGCGATTAACTTTTTCCGCGGCCAGTACGCCACCGACTTCTCCTTGCTGATGGCCGGATCGGCGATCTCCATCGTCCCTGTCCTGATCGTCTACATCATCGGCCAGCGCCACATTATCGAAGGCATCGCCACGACCGGCCTGAAGCAGTAGATGCGCGGCTGCAAGTGTGATGAGCCGGCATGGCTCACGCCTGTCCTGAAGTAGACCCAAGGGGAAGGCCAGAGGGTTGCAGATAAACGAAGGCGGCTACATAGATACCCATTTCAGGGAACCGCTTGTGGAGGAGAATACCTTCAGCGAGATGCTACCTGATGACGCCCTGCCGCCCACGTTCGATGATTCGTGGAAGCTGTTGCCCCGGCCTTTCTGGGAGGGTCACGAGGACGCCATGGATTGCTACCGGAGGGTGTGGGAGCTGGCTTTCGCCAACCTGCGCCGTCCCGAGCCTGGGAGCGGATTCGTCGCCAGTTTTATCGACACGGCTTTCAACGACTGTCTGTTCATGTGGGACTCGGCGTTTATTCTGCTTTTCGCCCGCTACGGCCGTCGCGCCTTCGACTTCCAGCGCACCCTGGACAACCTGTATGCCAGCCAGCATCCCGACGGGTTCATCTGCCGTGAGATCGGCACCTTCGACGGCAGGGACCGCTTCGAGCGTTTCGACGCGGCGAGCACGGGACCAAACGTCATGCCGTGGACCGAGTGGGAGCACTATGGCGATACCGCCGACAGAGAACGCCTGGCCCTTGTCTTCCCTGTTCTGGTCTCCTACCACAGGTGGCTGGGACGTCACCGCACCTGGCGAGACGGCACCTACTGGACTTCGGGCCTTGGCTCCGGCATGGACAACCAGCCACGGTTTCCCGAGAGACCGGGCGGGGGAAGAGGATGGCCGGAGCGTCTGACGTACCACGGGCACGCCGTCTGGGTCGACACCTGCCTGCAACAGCTTCTCTCGGCGGACCTGCTGCTGCGGATGGCCGAAGCCCTTGGCCGGCTGGCGGAAGTGGCCGACCTGCGCGAAGAGCGCGAGCAGTTGTACAGGACGGTCAACGAGCGTCTGTGGAACGATGAGACCACCTTCTATCACGACGAGCTGGCGGATGGAGATCTCTCGGATGTCCAGACAGTCGGGGCGTACTGGGCGCTCCTTGCTGGCGCGGTGCCCCAGGAGAGGGTCGCGCCGTTCGTCGGACACCTGGAGGACCCGGAGCGGTTCAAGCGTCCTCACAGGGTGCCTTCTCTATCCGCCGACCACCCCGAGTACAGAGAAGACGGCGGCTACTGGCTCGGTGGGGTGTGGCCGCCTACGAACTACATGATCCTGCGCGGGCTGGACCGCGCCGGCTATCACGACCTGGCGCACGAGATCTCCCGCGAGGACCTCGACCATGTGGTGAGGGCCTTCGAGGAGACGGGGACGCTCTGGGAGAACTACGCCCCTGAACAGGCTGCGCCGGGCAACCCGGCCAAGGACGATTTCGTGGGTTGGAGCGGACTGGCCCCCGTCGCAGGCCTTCTCGAGTACGTCTTCGGGCTGCGCGCCGACGCGCCATCGGAACGGCTCCTCTGGGACGTGCGGCTCCTGGAGGGACACGGTGTTCTCCGGTACCCGTTCGGCAGGGACGGCGTCCTTGACCTTTCGTGCGAGGCCCGCGACTCCGCCGATGAAGAGCCGCGGCTAGAGGTGCGCTCCACTGTCCCGCTCGAGCTGGTGGTCAGGTGGGAAGGCGGCGAAAAGACTGTCGTAGTACCGGGAGGCTGAACCTCTCGCGTCGCCTGCCGACCGAATTCCTTGATAGGCCCGCTATGAGTCAGGTTGTCCACCCCCCGCCCTGTACTGGCGTGGGCTCGTGCCGAAGTGTCGCCGGAATTGCCGGCTGAAATAGTATGGGGAGTCGAAGCCAACCTCTCTGGCGATGGCGCCTATGTCGTCGACCGTATGCTCGAGGAGCCTGGCGGCCTGGCTCAACCGGAGCCGGATGACCGTTCCCATCACCGATTCGCCGACCTCCTGTTTGAAGAGGTGAGAGAGCCGCGAAGGCGAGAGCGCTACCTCCCTCGCGAGTCCTGGCACGTCGTGCCCGGTGGCGAGATCTGAGGAGATGAGATCCAGGACCTTCCGTATCCTCGGGTCCACTGGACGCCTCCCGGCGTCCTCCCGCACCGCGAGAAGCAGCACCTCCTCCAGGCCATTCAGGGCAAGCTCGCGCGACAGCTCACCCGCAGCGAGGGCGTCAGCGTGCAGCCTGAGAAAAGAACTCCGCGCCCGCTCCCTGGTCCCCCGGGTCCGAAGACGCGCCACACCAAGACCCTCGCCGCCGACGAGAGGACCCCACCACCCGAACCATTCGAGACGGGGCTGGAAATGGGCCCACAGGAACTCCCAGAAACCTCCCTCGGGCACCGAGTAATCGTGTGGCACGTCAGGGCCGAGCAGCACGATGTCACCAGGCTCGGCGAGGAGGTCAGGACCGGGCTCCCGATAGAGCCCCAGGCCATCAAGCGTGTACGTGAGCAGCCAGTTCCCCGAACCATTGGGCCTGCGCACCCTGTATCCGAATCGCTCACGGAAATGGCCGGTGACTAGTACGCCGGGCGGCGGAGACGGTACCTCTGGTGCGCGCATAGCAGGATAGTACAACTTTTCAGCCATCGAGCCTATTTTGTGGATCGGGTCTTGGCGCTAGCATCTCAAGTGGAGATGGCGGGACGTTAAGGAGGGTTGGACCTTGGAGACCACGAAGCATCTGACGCAGGAGCAGATCCAGAGTTTCCACGAGAGGGGCTACCTCGTGGTCGAAGGTCTCTTCGCGCCCGATGAGGTAAGCGCGCTCATAGACAACTTCATGCAGATGCACGCGGGAGGTCCGATCCCAGGCTGCTTCGAGCCTGCGAGCCCCGAGGAGGCGAACGGCGACACTCTCAAGCTCTACCCGCGCATGATGCATCCACACAGGGTCAACGAGTTGGCGCTGCGGTACCTGCTCGACGACAGGCTGGAGGACGTATTGACCGGCCTCTTCGGAGAAGAACCGCTGGCCGCGCAGAGCATGCTGTACTTCAAGCCCGCTGGGGCGAAGGGCCAGGCGCTCCACCAGGACAACTTCTTCCTCAAGGTCGAGCCAGGCACCTGCATCGCCGCATGGGTCGCCCTCGATGCCGCGGATCCGGAGAACGGAGGCCTGGAGGTGGTGCCTGGCACCCACGACATGGAACTGTTCTGCCCAGAAGAGGCAGATTCCGACGTCTCCTTCACCCGAGATTACGTGCCCGTGCCCGAGGGACTCGAAGCCGTGCCCGTCGTCATGCAGCCTGGTGACGTGCTCTTCTTCAACGGCCAGCTCGTACACGGCTCGCAGCCGAACACGAGCAAGGATCGTTTCCGGCGCTCGTTCATCTGCCACTACATAGGCCGTTCGTCAGAGCGCATCTCCCACTGGTACCGTCCGATCCTCACGATGGACGGGGAGGAAGTCAGGATCGAGGCGAGCGCCGATGGCGGGCCCTGCGGCACCGAGGACGCGGGGGTCCACTAGAGACCCGAGGACGGCTTGATCTTGGCCCGCAGGGCATGTAACGTCGGTTAGGCCTCCAAGGAAGGGGATACGACAGTGCCCAGGATC
Source organism: Rubrobacter sp. (assembly GCA_035691165.1). GTDB lineage: Bacteria > Actinomycetota > Rubrobacteria > Rubrobacterales > Rubrobacteraceae > Rubrobacter_D. Next base: position 4,680 of record DASSJP010000234.1, on the reverse strand, counting down.
ACCCTCATCGGCGCGGGTAGTGCCGTTTTCACACGCAACCTGTGCTCGGACATCCTGCTCTCTCCTGCTCTGCAAGACAGCACGATCTCCCTGATGGACATAGACGCGGGCAGGCTGCGTACCGCCCGCGACCTCGTCCAGAATATAGTAGACCAGCGGGGCCTCGACACGCGGGTTGAGGCCACCACAGATCGGCGGGAGGCAATGAGGGGCGCTGACTACGTTGTGACAACGTTCCAACAGGGCGGCCTCGACGCATACGCTCTGGACATCGAGATCCCCCGGCGTTATGGCGTCGAGCAGTGCGTGGGCGACACCCTGGGACCGGGCGGCGTCTTCAGGGCTTTGAGGACCATTCCTGTGCTGATCGACCTCTGCGACGAGATGGACGACCTCGCCCCTGACGCCATGTTGCTGAACTACGTCAACCCGATGGCGGCCAACTGCTGGGCTGTGGACGTGGCGACGGGACGCCCGCACGTGGGCCTCTGCCACAGCATCCAGGGGACTAGCGAGATGCTGGCGGGCTGGATCGGGGTCCCCTACGATGAGGTCAACTTCTTGTGCGCAGGCATCAACCACCAGGCGTTCTTCCTGCAGTTCCGCCGCGGCAGGGAGGATCTCTACCCGGAGATCCGGGACGCCATACGTAGGGACGAAGTGCGGGGACAGGAGCCCGTACGCGTTGACCTGATGGAGCACTTCGGGTACTTCGTGACCGAGTCTAGTGGCCACGCCAGCGAGTACGCGCCGTACTTCCGCAAGAACGAGCGGATGGTCGAAGAGGATCTCGTGCCTCGATTCAAAGACGAAAGCGACCACTGGTTCGACTTCGGCCGCACCGGCGGATACCTTCGCCACTGCCTGAACCTGATCGAGGAGTCGCCCGACGAGGAGCCTCTGCCCACCGAACGCACCCACGAGTACGGCTCCTACATCATCGAGGCTATGGAGACGGATGAGCCGATCAAGGTAAACGGAAACGTGCCCAACCGCGGGCTAATGGATGCTCTGCCACACGGGTGCTGCGTCGAGGTTCCTTGCCTCGTTGACGCCAACGGCGTCCAGCCAACTGCCATCGAGCACTATCCTCCGCAACTCGCGGCCCTCAACCGTACCAACATAAACGTGCAGGAACTGACCGTCGAGGCCGCTCTGGCAGGCGACGTCGAGGCGGCGCATCACGCAGTAATGCTCGATCCTCTAACCGCCGCCGTCTGTACGCTGCCCGAGATCCGCTCGATGGTCAACGAGATGCTCGAAGCCCAGGCTAGATGGCTGCCGCAGTTTTCGGAGATCAAAGTCTAACTTCGCATGGATACCACTATCGTGACAGACAACGGCTATGAGGTGAGACTGGACGGTGGAGGGGAGGAATTCCGGGGCTCTCTCTCGAACTCGTCGCCGGAGGACGGCGTGGAGCTGGTGCGCGTGCGGATCGAAGCCGACGAGACAGGACGCCCGCCGGCGTTCCGACTTTCATGGACACACCCTCTTGTGAGCGTGCACGGTTTCTGGCATCCCGGTGCGGGCTACGACAAAGGACTAAGCGTGGACTGGGGGAAGGGCTTCTATTCGAAGGCCACGTCGGGGGCGCCGGTCGGATGTCTGTACGATTTGCAGGGGCGTAATCGGCTGACGTTCGCCTTCTCAGACGCGCTCAACCCGATCATCTTCCACGCCGGGGTCCACGAAGAGAGCGCCGAGGTGAGCTGTTGGATCCAGCTTTTCGATGAACCTCTGGCACCGCTGAGTATCTACGAGGCGACTCTCCGGCTGGACGCCAGGCATCTTCCTTACTCCGATGCCCTCTCCGACGTGAGCCGCTGGTGGGCGAGTCTACCTGGTTACGAGCCTGCGGGAGTGCCCGAGACGGCGAGGCTGCCCATGTACTCGACGTGGTACAGCTTCCACCAGGACCTGGATCCCGGACGCGTCGAGGAGCAGTGCCGTCTCGCGAAAGAGATCGGCTGCGAGGCGGTGATCGTGGACGACGGTTGGCAGACAACAAGCAACGAGCGGGGATACGCTTACACCGGCGACTGGGAACCTACACCCGAGAAGGTCCCCGACATGCGAGCGCACGTGGACCGCGTACACGACCTCGGGATGAAGTTCCTCCTCTGGTACTCCGTGCCTTTCGTCGGCGTCCACAGCAGGGCGTGGGAGCGGTTTTCGGGGATGTTGCTCGCGGAGATCGAACGCCTCGGAGCCGGCGTCCTCGACCCGCGCTTCCCGGAGGTGCGGGAGTTCTTGATCGGCACTTACGAGACCGCATTGAGGGAGTGGGACCTCGATGGCTTCAAGTTAGATTTCGTTGACAGCTTCGGCACTTCGCAAGAGATCGGCGGCGGGCGCGACTACGACGGCGTGCCCGAGGCGGTGGATAGACTTCTCGAGGATACGATCTCGCGCCTCCGCCAGATAAAGCCTGACGTGATGGTGGAGTTCCGGCAGAGCTACGTCGGGCCGCTGATGCGCAAGTACGGCAATATGTTCCGGGCGATGGACTGCCCGAACGACGCCGTCGAGAACAGGATGCACACGCTGGATATACGTCTGCTTGGCGGGAACACAGCCACCCACTCGGACATGCTCATGTGGCACCATGAAGATCCCGTCCACAGCGCGGCACTGCAGCTCGTGAACGTCCTCTTCAGCGTGCCCCAGATCTCGGTCCTCCTCGACCGCATACCGCCCGAACATTTTGAAATGCTGCGCTTCTGGCTCGGCTTCTGGCGCGAACACCGCGATGTCTTTCTGGACGGTGAGATCAAGCTTCGCCACCCTGAGGCTATCTACCCCGTCGTGCTGGCGCGCACGGATACGAAGCTGGTCGCCGCGGCGTACGGGAACGCCGTCGTCCTGCTCGAAGGCGAGATTCCATCAACATTGCTGATCGTCAACGGCACGCTTGAGGACGGTGTCGTACTCAAGCTCGCGGACGATGCAGGCACCCGTGAAGTCGAGGTGCGGGATTGCCGAGGACGGGTAACGTACACAGAGATCGTCGAGCTCGAAACCGGGTTGCATGAGATCGATGTTCCCTCTGCCGGGGTTGCCGTATTGAGGTAGTGTATCTCTCAAGGAAAGGACCGGGTTTTGAAGATAGCCTTTATCGGCGCGGGGAGCGTCGTCTTCACCAAGAGTCTCATGACCGACACCCTGAGCTTTCCCGAGCTGCACGGGACGACCATCGCATTGCACGATATAGATCCCGAGCGCCTGGAGACAGCTGGCATGATGGCCCGCTGGACCTCTGAGCAGCTCGGCGCAGATGCGAAGGTCGAGGAGCATCTCGACCGGCGTGGCGCGCTCGAAGGAGCCGACTTCGTCGTGAACATGGTTCAGATCGGGATGCACGATGCGACCCTCCTGGACTTCGAGATCCCGAAGAAGTACGGCCTGAAGCAGACGATCGCCGACTCGATGGGCATAGGCGGCATCTTCCGTGGCCTGCGCACGATACCCTTCGTTCTCGACCTCGCAAGCGAGATGGGTGAGCTCTGCCCGAAGGCGCTGCTCCTGAACTACACGAACCCGATGAGCATCCTGATGGAGGCTCTCTACACCGCCCGCCCCGAGATAAATAGCATCGGGCTCTGCCACAGCGTCCCCTACACCGCGCGCGAGATAGCCTCGTACATCAGTGTCGAACACGAAGACCTGCTCTACGAGTGCGCGGGCATCAACCACATCGCCTGGATGACGCGCTTGGAGGTGAACGGCGAGGACGCATACCCGCGTCTGTTCGCTGCGATGGATGACCCTGACGTGTACGCCAGGGACAAGGTGCGCTTCGAGCTGATGCGACGCTTCGGCTACTTCGTCACCGAGTCGAGCGAGCACAACGCCGAGTACGTCCCCTACTTCCTCAAGGACGACGATCTCATCGAGCGCTTCGACGTGCCCGTTGACGAGTACATCAGGCGCAGCGAAGAGAACCTGGTGCAGTACGGCGAGACCCGCCGCAAGCTGCTCGCCGGAGAGGACTTCCCGCTTGACCGCAGCGTCGAGTACGGCTCCCTCATCATCCACTCGCTCGTCACCGGCGAGGCGCGCGCCATCTACGGCAACGTCAAGAACACGGGCCTGATCACAAACCTCCCCGAAGGATGCTGCGTCGAGGTGCCGATCCTGGTCGACGATACCGGTCTGCGTCCCTGCCACGTCGGGGACATCCCGCCGCAGTGCGCCGCGACCTGCGCGCCCCACACGGCCGTCCAGAACCTCACGGTCAGGGCGGCGCTCGAGGGAAGGCGCGACCACGTCCACCAGGCAGCTATGCTCGACCGTCACGCCCCGAGCGTCCTCTCCCTGGATGAGATCGCCGCGATGGTGGACGAACTAATAGAAGCCCACGGCGAAGTCCTGCCCGAAGGCGTCCGGAATCCCAGGGCGAAGGCCAGACAGTAGAGATACACAGGTCCGGGCAGCAGAGTCCACACACTACGCCAGATACTTGACATGGCAAAATTGGTGTGACAATATTCGGGCAAGCGCGGCTCCTCTACCGGCTTGGGGAAGGTCTAAAAGGTAGAGGAGGTTCTGAGTGGGGTGCCGGAGAGAGGCGGGGGAAAGGCGGGCATAAGTATGGGGCCTTCGCAGGGGCGTGCGTTCACACGCCGGGACTTTCTGAAGATGAGTGGTGCCGGGCTGGCTGGCGCAAGCCTGTTTGGC
>DASSJP010000233.1:0-2416 GCA_035691165.1 Rubrobacter sp. | reverse complement strand
ACAGGCTGTTACCTTCCACGCACTTCGGTGAATAGCATCGGCGGGACAGCGCCCAGTGTGTACGGCAGCGGGCTGCTTAAGAGGCGAGGAGCGTCCGAACGATCTCCTTGAGGTGTTTGTCGAAGGAGAGATGACCCTCGTCCGAATACAGCTGTAACCGGCTTCCCGGTATCCCTTCAGCCAGATGCTTCGCGTGGTGCGCAGGCACCAGCGTATCGTCTTCTCCATGATGGATTCGCACGTCGACTGCGCCGATCTCTTCAAGGCCGAACGGCCACGGTCGTACCTGGCGCAGGTCGTCGTCGATCCAGCCCGTAGCTCCCTGTCGCACGGCCTCCTGTAACGTTTCGATGAGGAACGCTCTAACATCCGGCTGTTCGAGCATCTGCCGATCGACTTCGGGAAGCTCCTCCGAAAGACCTGCGAAGACAACCTCGGGGTCGTCGCGAATCGCCCGAGCGTCTTCCCTGTGCGCCGCTGCCAGATCGTCTGGTGAGTCCATGGCCATCTTTATCTCGGCGACGTTGCCTTCGGACATCTCCTCAAAGGCGTCGGGGCGGTCCAGCACGCCGAGTCCGCTCACGATGGCCACGCCCCTGAGACGCTCGGGCACGAGTACGCCAAGGGCAAGCACGTAAGGAGCACCCCCTGAGATGCCGAGCGCCGCGAAGCGCTCCAGGCCGAGTTCATCGGCCACCCGCACGAAGTCCCCTGCGCAATCGAGCAGGCTCGCCTCCGGCCAAGGGTCGGAGAAGCCATAGCCGGGCCTATCGACGCCGATGAAGCGCAGGCGCTGTTGGCGAAGCCACTCCGGGTCGTCGAGGCCCGGGGAGAGGGCTAGACGCGATCCCGGCGTGCCATGGCCGATGAACACAGGAGTCCCTTCGGGATCGCCCCAGGTGGCGTACCCAATGGTCCGTCCGTCGCCGAGTTCGAACCGATGGTCTTCGCTGGGGGTACGTGTCATCTTCTAGCACCTCCTCCTTGCCGCCCTCTTGGGCGTCGAAGCGGGTCAACCCTTTCCACTGCCAAGCATGATGCCATCCGCCGAAGCTTAGTGCGAACTTCGGAGAACTCCGTTAGGAAACTGTCCAAAAAGGGGTCTTAGGGACGCTCTTGACGTGGATTTGACCGCTATGAGGATGGCGAAATGGGTCGCAAATAGCCTTCTGGGCAGATCGTAGCGCTGCGCCACAGGTGCCTCCGAGGCTTTTCGGACAGTTTCTCCACGCTCGACTTTAGCCGCTTGGCCGTGCAACACACTGCGTCGTTTAGGTGTTCTACGAGAGCCCTTGCGACTTTTCGCGTCTCGGTGTGCGCAGCCAACCCGCAAAAAGTCTCCCTTCCTCCTAGGACCGACTCCTGCGCACCAGTAGGAGGAGTGGACACTGCCCAAAGGTTCTCGGGCAAAGGGAATGGGCTAGAAGAGTCGGAGTAGCCCATTTCAGAGCGCTGCTGCTTGGACCTTCGAAGACAAGTGCAGGGGTAGGCGCAGAGATCGCTTCTCTTTGAGCGGATGGGTGATGAATGAGCGTATCTATCCCTTTCTGCCTCAAATGGCTAAAGTCGAGCTCTAGGCACTCCAGTGAATAAGCTCCCGAATAACGCCTCACCGAAGTTCAGCCTCTAGCGATCACCACCCGGTACCAGGCAGCGAGAGTCACCCGACCGTCCGTGCCAGTGAAGGGGCTGAGCGCCTCCCGCACTGCTTGTGTGACGGCCAACTCGCCCGAGTGTCCGATCGCAAGCGCCATCGGTCCGGACCCCACAAAGGCACGCACCGCTCCAGCAGCATCGTCGAAGACGATCACTTTCTCTATCTCGCCGTCCTCATCCACCGTCAGGCCTGCGGCATCCACTACCTCCTCCAGCTTCCCCGGCTCCGATAAGGCGAACATGCCGCTGTGCTTCATGCTCTCTAACGCCTCCGGCGGGAAGAGGGGGAACAGCGGCTTGAACACCAAGGTTATCCCCGACTCTGAGACGCGGCTGGGGATCGCTGCTGCTACCGATTCTCGCGACACGCGCCGAGCCTCGGTGAACGCTCGTACCTTGTCGTCTGCGAACTGGAAGGAGCTGAAGCCTGTGACAGCGTCGAAGGAGTCTTCCGGCCACGGCAAAGCCTCGAGGTCGCCCACCCTGAAGTCACCCTCCGGTGTGCGCTCGGTGGCGATCTCGATGAGCCCCTCGGCCGCGTCGATGCCGGCGACACTCGCCCCACGATCGGCGGCCATGCGCGCGAAGCGCCCGGCGCCACACCCACAGTCGAGCACACGGGTCCCTGATCCGATCTTCGCCCGATCGAGCACATGCTCGTAGACCGGAGTTCCCCAGCCTCTAGGACCTTCCCAAGTCTGTGCCCAGTCGCGGGCTCGCGCGCCGAAGAGCGGTCCCCAACGGGTGGCGCTGCCGCCAG
>DASSJP010000232.1:0-2724 GCA_035691165.1 Rubrobacter sp. | reverse complement strand
TCGGGATAGAGTTTGAGATAGGATCCAGTACCCTAATCGCGGCCACTTCGACTTCACCAGCGCGACATTGACATCGCAGAAATGGACGATCAGGATCAGTAGGTCACGGCGTCCAGGCAGACGGCCGGGAAGTCGTATCCTTCGCCAGACCGGAACGGCCGAGCCATTTCGTGCACTTGCTCCCGGATCTTGGCTTGCTCCTCGGGAGGAAGCGACCGGAGAATGGGCGAGGAGGACGCCGACGTATCGGTGAGATAGCGCCAGTAGGCATCCCGGTCGGCGAAAGGCAAGCGAAAGGGAACCTCCTCTATCTCGGGCTCGGCGAAGCCGGCTCCTACAACCAGTTCTCTGATGCGTCCCGGATCGGCCATGGCGAAGGCGCTGGGTGCCTCGGGCTCAGGAGGCGGGGTATGTCCCAACTCCGCCAGGACCGTGCCTACCAGTGAGAGAGCTGGGTTGCGTTCGCGGGCAGCCCAGACGGAGAAAGCAAGCCGCCCACCTAGCCTGAGCACGCGCCGGGTTTCAGAGAAAGCAGCCGCAGGGTCGATCATCAGCATGTAGGCCCAGCGGCATAACACGCCGTCAACGCTGTCCGTCTCTAAGTCCATTCGCTCGGCATCAAGCACCCTAAACTCCGCGTTGTGCACGCCCAGCTCATCAGCCCGTCGGCGCGCTGCAGAGAGCATCTCGGGAGTGAAATCCGTGACTATGACACGACCTGCCTCACCCACCAGGCGCGCCGCCATGAGCCCGGTGTCGGCCAGACCGGCAGCCAGTTCGAGCACGGTGTCTCCCGGCTGCGGATCGAGCTTTCGAACCATCCACTCGCTGACCGGACGAGAGGCCCTCCAGAGTTCTTCGCGCTGAGCGTACCAGCCGGGAGCCACGGTACCCCAGGCGGCCCTGCTTTGCTGGCGTGCCGTTTCATTCTGCCCCGGCTTCTCGCCTGGTGGTGTCATGTTACCCTCCCCTATTGTCTCGCTCGTGTACCAAGATAGTGAGCCGACAAAATCAGCGCAAGCTGTTTACGCTCAGAGCAGGTAATGTTAATGATCTCACTAGGCTTCGCGATGCCAGTAGTGACGTTTCGCCCCGTCCTTACTGCTTGGGTACGCGGCGAAGCTTGTCGTCGCTACCGACTCCGTGTCGGTCAACGCCGATTACGACTACGAGATTACGCTTCAACATCAAGCTCGCGCGAGTCTAAGCAGATATCGGAGCAATGCCTCGAATCGAAGTCCAACCCGGCGAATAAGCACTAGGTAGGATCTACTCGTTGTGGCCGAACTGTTCGATGTCGGCGTTCCTGGCCCCGGCCCCAAATCGGTGCGTAACCATAAGGAGACATGAACCGGTTGGAAGGTCCTTCTCGCTATTCTCACAAGGTCTCCCTCAAGGCGTTCAGGCCACACTGAAGCCTCATGGCGTGCTCGTCTCCGAATGTATCACCTATATTGCTTGTAGACTGGGAAGGCTTCCCCCACGCACGAGTCACGAGCCGGTTGGCGATCACAGGATTATGAGGAGCGGTTCTGCCCCCAGCTAATACGAAGATTTGAGTGCGAACCGAAGGGTACGCTCTGCAAGGTCGGATAACCTAGAGCTGTCGAACCCCGTGACCATGTTGCGCACGAGGTTGTTCAACGGCCTCTCAGATTCTGCGAACTTCGCCCTTACGGAGTTCTTAGAAGTTCAGCGCAGCCCCAGTCCAATACCCATGAGCGTCTCTGGTCCTATAGGACAGGGGATGTGTATCTCAGTCACTAACGAACCGCCGACACCAGTGGTACGTATAACAGCTACGTAGAGAGTAGGCATGGCAGCGCTGCCGTGCCTGGGTTATTGAGGGGGAGAAGGAGGTACTACAGAGGTGTTGCTAAGGAAAAAGCTAGCGGTCGTGCTGGCCGCAACGCTCATGCTGGCGCTCAGTGGTAGCCCGGCTGCGTTTGCGGCACCCAACCCTTCGGGCACGGGCCAACCGGGCGTGGAGTGCGGCGACCCCGGTGCAACTGACGCGCCCGCAGGGTTTTCGACCGGCGGGTTCGCCAACGCCGAGGAGCACTACGCCGATTCGGAAGATTCGCATGCGGTCTCCCAGTACGACGTCGCCTGCTACCAGGTCACGAACAAGGGTGGGGTCTAATTGATAGTACGAGATAGTGCATAGAGAGCGGACCTTCTAGCGTGGTTGTGACGCAGGGTGCCGAACTCTAAGGGCCGGGGTTCTAGCAGCCTCGGCCTTTCTTCATACCCTTATTCACCGGAGTGCGTGGAAGTAAAATTCTCCGAAGTTTGGATGCGAGATCCTGCATAGATCGCCCCTGAGAGTCGCTAGGATGGCGTCTGAGGGCCGCCACGCCGCGTGGGAGAGGTCTACTTGTGGTAATAGATGGATATTCAGCAGAGCGAATAAGTCCCGTTACGATCAGGGTCGATAGGTGATGGAATCCGAAGCCTTCGCAGATAGGTTGCCTGCTGCGTCTCTGTACTGGACGTAGACCGTCTTGGTGCCTGCGGCTCGGGTGATCTTCCAGTCCTTGCTCTCGGCGTAGCGTGTCCAGCTCGACCAGTAGCCGCCTGCGTTCTTGATACGCATCTTGACTATGCCAGAGCCAGGGGAAGGGTCGGTTGCGCTGAGCTTCAGCGTCACCGCTCGGCTGCTCGTGGCGGCACGCCCATCGTTTATGACCACCTTCCCGGTCGGTCTTACGGTGTCCACGAACC
>DASSJP010000231.1:0-2681 GCA_035691165.1 Rubrobacter sp. | reverse complement strand
CGACTTCCAAGGTTTCTTCAGGCCCGTGGACAACCCCGGACCTGGCCCAGATTATGTCGTCAACCAGGCCAAGGCTGGTAGCGCCATACCGGTGAAGTTCAGCCTCGGTGGAAACCAGGGGACGACGATACCAGAAATCTTCGCCGAGTCCCCAAACAGCACGATCGATAATCCCCTCTACTATCCGCTCTCTCGGCAGATTCCTGAGGACCCCAGTGCTACGTCCGACCTTATAGAAGAGACGGTTTCTACTGGCTCCAGCGGCCTTAGCTACGAACCGCTGACCGGCCAGTACACCTATGTGTGGAAGACGAGCAAGGCATGGGCGGGGCAGGACAGGGAGCTAATTCTCAAGCTGACCGATGGGACTGAGCACACGGCGCTGTTCCGCTTCGTCAAGTAGAGCGAGGAGACCACTGCCAATTAGCCGCAACGATTGACCGACAGGCCCAAGTAGATGCCCGATGATGAACATCTATTTGCTGATGGAACTTCCCCACTCGCCCCTTGCGCCTGTATGGCTACGACCCAGTACGGCTGTCCCTGCCAGAGTCCCGCGCAGTCCGGCAGGGCGGTCGGTCGCGACAACGGCTCCCGACAGCACCTCTCTTGTGTGGCTGAACGAGCACTGATGCAACACCTACCTGTATCCGGGCGATGTGCGCCAAGAGGTAGGCCTGGATGGGGATTCATCACCAATTCATCGATCTCTGCTAATGTGGGCGGGTCACGGAAACAGAGGGGAGCTCTCAGAGCTTCCCCAAGGGAACATGGAGGATCTCGATGGCACGGGAGATCGACGCTGACTCAGGGCGTCCTTTCATCAAGATCAACCACCCGGCGCCGGGTGATGTGATCCGGGACCCCGCGCACGTGGCCGGGTACGGGACCGCCTTCGAAGGCACCATCTCGCTGAGGATTCGCGACGACGACGGTACTACCATAGCCGAGGGGACGGCCCAGGGCGGCAGCAACGGGGTGATCGGCGAGTTCAAGGCTAACCTTGAGTTCGAGCGGAGGCCCGACCAGCGCCTCGGCGTGGTCGAGGCGTTCGAGCAGAGCGCCAGCGGGTCGGGCGAAGACCTCCACCTGGACAGAGTACCCATTGTGTTCGCCTAGCAGAAAGTTAGTGTAATGAGCGAGAGCGGAAACGAGTATGACGACCTGCAGATTCATATTGAGAGGTTTGGCCCTGGACCCGAGACGATCGACGAGGTATCGCAAGCCGCGTTGAACCACCCTTCAGTCCGAGACGAATTGAGCGAGACTCGTCACCGTCTGCTCTCGGTCCGACTCCTTACGTCTGCGCCCAAGGACAAACCCGATGGACCCATGCCCCCGGATCTCTACCGGGCTACGATCTACGACTACACCAACAATCGGGTGGTACTTGCCACCGGAAGCCTCGAGGACATCCAAGGGTCGATGGAGGTATCGGAGGCTGGCTATCAGCCCTTGCCAAATAGAGAAGAGTTTGACGGAGCCGTTGAGATCCTGCTTGAGGACGAGGACCTCGGTCCCGCCATCCGCGAGCAGCGTCTCATGCCCTACCGTCCCATGCCCCCGCTCATCGAAGCGGAGCTACCGGACGGCCGCGTAGAGCGCACGCTCGCGGTAGGGCTTCTCCCCCAAGGTGGCAAAGCCCGTCACGAGATCGTCGGCGCGAACATGATCCATCGAACGGTGTCGCGGTTCCACGAAAGTGCTCCCGAGAGGGCCCTGGCAGCCGCCGCTACCTGCGGATTGCCTAACGCGAACCAAGCCCCCACCCCTAGGGGGCTTGCCGGCCAGTTTCAGGTCACCATCCCCCGAGCCGACGGTAGCCCGCTATGGAGTTTTCTCGTGACCCGTCCGTCTGCGTCCTCTGGGACGAACGCGTCCGGCGTCGAGCTTCAAAACGTAAGGTACCGCGGCAAGCTTGTACTCTTCCAAGCACACGCACCGATCCTCAACGTGCAATACGATGGGAATGCTTGCGGCCCTTTCCGCGACTGGCTTTTCGAGGAGAGTTGGGTCCAGGCGGACGGGACGAACGTCGCTCCTGGAATTCGCCGCTCCCAATCACCTGCGCAGACCATCCTTGACTCCGGCACGGATTCGGGGAACTTTCGGGGTGTTGCGATATACCGACAAGGACAAGAGGTCGTCGTCGTTAGCGAGTTGCAGGCGGGCTGGTACCGCTACGTTAGCCAGTGGCGCTTCCACGATAACGGGACTATTCGCCCACGCTTCGGGTTCTCGGCCGTACGGAATGCGTGCGTCTGCAACATCCACCACCACCACGTCTACTGGAGGTTTGACTTCGATATTGGCACGGCAGAGAACAACGTGGTTCGTGAATTCAATTCCCCACCCATCTTCCCCCCGGACAACTGGCACACCCACCAGTTCGAGGCCACGCGCCGCCGAAGGCCAGAGCTCAGCCGGAGGTGGCAGATAAGAAACTCGCAGACCGGCGACGCTTACAACCTTATCCCTGGACCAGACGACGGAGTCGCAGATAGCTTCGGACGTGCCGATGTGTGGATCCTACGGTTCAATGAAGGGGAGGTAGACGACGGGATATCCGCCGCCCCGAGTCAAACAGGACCATCGCAGCCGAGCGCTCCCGCCGACATCAGCCGCTTCAACAACGGAGAGGGTATCCGCAACAAGGATGTGGTGGTCTGGTACGCGGCGCA
>DASSJP010000230.1:0-3084 GCA_035691165.1 Rubrobacter sp. | reverse complement strand
AATACCATCTCCCTCCTGACACCCTTCGCCTCGTACCTGCTGGCTGAAGAGTTGCCTTCGTATTTGTGGCACTACTTCGGACTTCCTGGAGAGCTTCATTTCTCAGGGGTCCTTGCTGTGGTGACGACGGGCCTGTACTGGGGACGCAGGGGGCAGACTGTAATCTCCTCGGGGACGCGCCTACAGGGGTATGCCGTATGGGAGCTGATGACCTTCCTGCTGAACGGTTTGATCTTCGTCCTGATCGGACTCCAGCTCAGGAACGTGGTGGAACAGCTCGGTGAGTACAGCGCCGGCGAGATCATCTCCTACGCCGTCCTCGTGAGCCTGACCGTGATCCTCGTCCGCATGGCCTGGGTCTTCCCAGCGACGTACATCCCGCGCTGGGTCAGCCGCAGTGTCCGTGAGCGCGACCCATCCCCACCCTGGCGGGCCGTGATGGTCATAGCGTGGACGGGGATGCGGGGTGTGATCTCACTGGCAGCAGCCCTGGCGCTACCCTTGCAGACGGCCTCAGGGGCGGAATTCCCCCAGAGAGACCTGATCATCTTCCTTACCTTCTGCGTGATTCTGGCGACGCTCGTGGTCCAGGGCCTCTCCCTGCCGGTCCTGATACGCGCCCTCGGCCTGGAGGACGACCACATCGGGGACAAGGAGGAGACCCACGGCCGCATACGGGTCGCCGAGGCCGCACTGGAGCGTCTGAACGAGCTGGTCGCTGAGGACTGGGTGCGCGAGGACACGGCCGAGCGCGTTCGCGGCCTCTACAATTACCGCCGCAACCGCTTCGCCTCGCGCTTCGAAGGCGATCCCGACGGCGTAGAAGAACGCAGCAGCGCGTACCAACGCCTGATGGTCGAGTTGCTCGTTGCGCAGCGTGTGAGGCTCGTCAGGATGCGCGACGAGGGCAAGATAGGGGACGAGGTCATGCACCGCATCGAGCGCGAGCTCGACCTGGAAGAGTCGCGGCTGGAGCTTTGATTCGACCCCGAGGAGGCACGTGATGGTATGGACCATAGCCCGTAATGAGCTGAAGGCGAAGATGGACCGCGAAGATGATTTCGTGCTCGTCGAGGCGCTCTCCCCAGCGCACTACAAGAGCAGCCACCTTCCCGGTGCGATCAACCTCCCCTACGAGTTCGTAGACGAGGCTGAGAGGGTTCTGCCCGACAAAGACGCCGAGATCATCGTCTACTGCATGAACAGGGACTGCTCGGCTTCCGGATTGGAGGCCGAGGAGCTCGAAGAGATGGGCTATTCGAGGGTGCTTCACTACGCCGACGGCAAACAGGATTGGATCAAGGCCGGTCTGCCCGTCGAAGGATCATCACGGGCGTGAGGAGGATACTGGAAATGTCGTGGCCACGTACTGGCGTCAGCGGAGGTGCCGTTCGTGCCTGACCTCCTCGCCGGCTTCGCCCTGGTTGCCGTGGTCTTGATCATTGCCGGGTTGGCCTCGGGGCTCGTGGAGCGGGCGCCGCTCTCGTTCCCGATCATCTTCCTCGGTCTGGGCTTCCTGCTCGGCGGCCTGGGGTTCCTGGACTTCGGCCCCGAGAGCACGGTACTGGAGACCGTGGCGACGCTCACGCTGGCTATGGTCCTCTGCCTCGAAGCCGTGAGGATCGGGAATATAGGCATGGGGGGAGCGGGATTCGTGCCCATCCTCTCTCTGGGACCAGGGACGGTGGTTATCGTCGCTGTCATCGCAGTCGGCTCGTACTTCCTGCTCGGCGTCTCGGTTATCGAGGCGCTGCTTCTCGGCACCATCCTGGCATCTACCGACCCCGTGGTGCTCAGGGACGTGGTCCGCGAAGAGCGCATCCCCGCCTCCGTGCGCCAGGCGCTCAACATCGAGGCAGGCACGAACGACATCGTCGTCTTGCCGACGCTGCTGATCCTGATCGCGCTTGCAAACTCCGCGGCGTCTGGTGCTGCCGGGTGGGCGCTGCTTGTGGGGAAGGTGCTCCTGCTCGGGCCCGTTGTAGGCTTCGCCATCGGCGCAGGTGCGGCGTGGCTGATGAGCGAGGCAGACCGCCGGTACACGGTGAACGAGGTCTACCAGTCTCTGTACGGGGTGGGCATCGTGCTGCTCTCCTACGCGACGGCGACAGCCCTTGGCGGTGACGGCTTCCTTGCAGCGTTCGCTGCGGGGTTCGCGATCGCCGTGCTGAACTTCGATCTTTGCCAGTGCTTTCTGGACTACGGCGAGACGACGAGCGAGATGGCGATGCTGCTCTCGTTCATCCTGTTCGGGGTCGTGCTCTCCGACCTCTTCCCTGAGATACCCCTGGTCCCAACTCTCGTCCTTGCGGCCATCGTGATCTTCGTCGCCCGTCCTCTGGCGATAGGGATAGTGCTTCGCAAGGCAGCCGTGAGCAACGCCGCGCGGGCATTTATCGGATGGTTCGGACCGCGAGGCCTGAACTCCCTCCTTCTGGCTCTCCTTGTCGTCGAGGCCGGGGTCGCGAACTCAGTATTCCTGCTCGGCGTTGCCGGGGTTGTCGTTACCGTCTCGGTCATCGCACACGGCGCTTCGGCCACGCCGCTCTCGAAGGCCTACGGGAACGCGATAATGAGAGAGACGCACGAGGAAGAGCGGGAGAACGTCGCAGGCATCTTCGAGGGAGACGCGAGCGAGTCCATCAGGATCAGCCCTGATCAACTCTCCCTGATGCTTGAGGAAGACGATCCGCCCATAGTCCTCGACGTCCGTACCCGCTCGCAATTCGAAAAGGATCATACCCGCATCCCTGGCGCCGTCAGGCTGACGCCGGACGAGGTGGACGAATGGGCCAGGGAACAACAGGAAGCTCACGGTAGCCAGGTCGAGGGACAGCGCGTCGTCGCCTACTGTACCTGACCGGATGAGGCTACCAGCGCCCGGGTGGCGCGGAAGTTGAACAAGTTAGGGTTCGAAGCCACCGCCCTGGAAGGCGGATTCGACGCCTGGAAGTCAGAGTATCCGACGGAGCCCGCAGAGAGAGAAGCAGTCGGATAGACCCGCCGCAATTCAGCAGATTAACACGCTTGCCGAAGTGCTCGTTCCACGCGTAGCACATCATCAAGACACGAACTCAAAGACTG
>DASSJP010000229.1:0-3466 GCA_035691165.1 Rubrobacter sp. | reverse complement strand
GACGGATTGATGGGTGTGCTCGCAAGGATGTTCCAGAGGTTGGCCAGCGTCACCCCGAAACCGTAGACTGTTATCACCCCTAGCATCACCCTCGATACATCGGCATACCGCAGGGCAAACACAGCCCCAACGGCGATGGTAAACAGCATCACGGCTATAAGCCGACTCGTAAGGAGGTCACCGGGCCACGTCCAGATCAAACCCGAAGGCCCGTTGTCGGTGATGAAAAGCGCTAAACCCCATAAGGTGGTTACGGTTGCTACGAGACCCAGCCACGCCCCGACGAGCGGGGTGGAAGGTAGAGAGTCGGCTGGCTCATCAGGAACGATGACGGGTTGCTGGAATAGATACCATAACGCGGCTACGGTCATGGATAGAACAATCGCGAAGAACCCGTACGTGATAGGCGCGGCAGGGTCGAAGCGGCCGAGGTGGAACAGGGGAATGGCGATGAGCAATGGCACAAGGTACACCGCCAGCATGAGCATCACCAACCGCATTCGGCGGGGAACAGGCCGCTGAAGTGCCGCGATCGTGGCAACGCCGAACGCCCAGCCTGCCGACGCCAGCATCCGGCTGGCGACGGGCGGCAGGTCCCACGAGAAGGCCCTCGGGTCATCGATCCACCACCCCGTGCTGCCGACCAACCCGCCTACGAGGGTCACGATGGTTAGCAGCAGCATCCCTCTGCCCCGGATGCCGACTTCGCGGTGCCTGACCCAACGTAGGTATCCCCACACTACGATCACCAACACGGTAAAGAGAATTAGAAACTGGACCAGCACCCCGTCGATCTCCTACCTCGCGTCCTTGGAACCGCCTGCGCCGACTTTTGCCCACCTGCCCGAAACAGACTCGTCGACGATCTTCATATCATACTCTTGCAGGGAGTTTAGCGAAGCCTCGGAGAACACGCGAAGGTACTGTATGAGATGTCGGAGTGGGCTCTCGCTACGTTTAGACACCCAGGTAGTGGCCTAAAGCTGACGTTCAGCGACACTCGCCTTTTGCACAACTCACTCGATAAGGGGTGTTCTCCGAAAGTCCTGTTCGAGATTGCACACAGGATAGCTGCATAAAGTCGCGGTAATCGCGCATAAACCGCGGGCAGCACGCGTATCCCTCGACAGTACGAACTGACAAAAGTCCTGAGGACCGCCTCTCCTCCAGACCAGACGGGAAGGTGGCGGGCGAGCTCGCGTCGGACTAGTCCGCCACGGGTGCATATTTCAGATAGTCAAAGCGGCTCCCGGCTTCGTCTTGCCCTGTGTCGCCAAAGGTTGGTGAAGGAAGGGTGTTCTCAAAGGCTTGTATTCGACACTCATTGAAAAAGGTCTGGGCATAGCGGTCCTTCGAAGCTGGATCGGTGACCATGAGGTGGGATCCCGCGACCACACAACTTAGGAGCAAGGTTAATGCTGCGCGATCCAGGATGGGGCGTCCGTGCCTTGCATTTTCCGTTGCGCCAGATGCCATACTGTGTTAAATTACGTCGTAAACTTACAATGTAAGTAGATGACGGAGTCTGAGATGACTATGGAGACGGGTATCGATGTGAGCGTGGGGGATCGGCTGTGACCGAGGTAATTCTCCTGGGTGGGTTCGTGTTCGTGGTGTTTGTTCTGGTGCGGTTCGGTGCAGGTGAGCGGTACCGGACGCCGCCGGACTATCTCGGTCCTGCGGAGCGGGCATGGGTGGCGAGGGAGGCGGCGGATCTACTGGCGGAGCTCGCGTCGTCGGCCCTCGAGCTGGCCAGGGTGGAGAGGGTAGTGGAAGCTGTTCTGCGTGATCAAGAAGCCAGCGTGCGCGTCGCTGTTCGCCGCCGCTTGATGAGGGCTGGTTTGCCGCAGTTCTGGGGCGAGTTCGTGAGGGCTTCGGAGCTGGTAGAGGAGAACCCGGCGCGGGCTGTCAGGGAGTTGCCCGCTTTACGGACTGCCCTTGAAGAATCCTTGCAGGCGTACGACGAGGTGCTCGTGATGCTTGGTGTGGCGAATGGTGGGACGTCGGTGGTCGAAAGGGGTGAGGATCATGGAGGAGCATGAGAATCGAAGTCTTGAGGAGCGCTTAAGTGAACTCGAACAGCAGGTTCAGGCGCAGGGGCGTGAGTTGAGGGTCGTGATCCAGCACCTCGACGGTGTGACAGGCGGACAGGTTGCTGAAGCAGGTCACGGGTCCGGACAGGAACGGTGGCGGGGCCCGGTGCTGGACCAACCGGAGGACGCCGGAGATTCGGGCGAAGGGCGGCTTGGGATGCCGCCGGGTCTTCAGCGGCTGCGCAACGGAGAGTGGTGGTTCAACAAGATCGGGATAGGGCTGCTCTTGTTCGGTGCGGCGTTCCTCTTCAAGTTTTCCATTGACCAGAACTGGATCACACCGCCTGTGCGGGTTGGTATCGGGCTCTCGCTCGGCGCTTTGCTCGTGCTGCTCGGACTAAGAGTATACGGAGAGCGTCGGGCCTTCAGCCAGGTGCTCCTCGGGGGTGGAATCGGGGTCTTCTACATCTCGGGCTATGCGGCCTTCCAACTGTACGCCCTCGTGCCTTACGCTGTGGCATTCGCCTTCATGGTGTCCGTGACGCTGCTGGCCTTCCTTCTGTGCTTCCGCCAGCAAGGGATCTCACTGGCCCACATCGGGACCGCCGGCGGGCTCGGGACGCCTTTCATCCTTTACGACGGGGCCGGCAGCGTCGGCGGACTCGTCCTTTACACGTCCCTCATCCTTACCGGTGCGTGCGCAATTTACCTGTTCAAAGGCTGGTTCTCTCTGCTGCTCACCGCGTTCGCGGGGACGTGGATGGTGTATTTTGCCGGCTTCTCGGGACTCATATATGGTCCTGAGTCTGGCTATTTGCAACACCGGCCTGTGATGCAGTTAGGGACGACTTTCGCGTGGGTCGTTCTGGCGCTCGCCACGGCTGGCAGGGAGGTGCTCCGGGCGCGGAACCCACATCGGTGGCAACGGCCCGAACCTGGTGCGCTGGCCCGGCTATTCTTCGCGGATGAGGTCTTGTGGAGCAGCGTCCCCGCGCATGTGCTCTCGGTCGCTGCGCCGCTCGTCGCGCTGTGGTTCACGCAGGAGATCTGGAGGCTCGAAGCCGAAACGCTCGGATGGGTTTCGCTCGGCGGCGTGGTTTTCTACGCTATCGTCGCGCTCCTCGTCTGTCGCCTGGAGAACGGCGGACGAGTTCATTACACGCAGGCGATCACAGCCCTCCTGCTCGCGACACTTGCGCTGGTCTTCCTGCTGGACGGGGACGTCCTCCTTCTAGCAATCGCGGCCGAGGCTGCCGTTCTGCATCATCTGTCGAGGCGGACCGCCGACCGGATACTCTCCGTCTTGGCGCACGTGCTGTCTCTGTGGGTGATCGGCTGGATCTTCGCGCGGCTGCTGGACGGGGTACTCGCCCTGGCGCTCGGTTCCGGCGTGGCCCATCAAACCGGTGGGATACCGGTCTTCAACCTCAGTG
>DASSJP010000228.1:0-4150 GCA_035691165.1 Rubrobacter sp. | reverse complement strand
GTACGCATCAAAACCAAAACAGACGTCATCAGTCCGCCGCCCGCGAGCACTTATCGGAGAGGGGGAACTCGCCGTGAGCATCGAAACTCGGGCTCTTGTGTACCTGCCCAGGTCCGTCTCCAACGCAGGATGACGACTGCGGACGTACTGCAACCGTACTGCAACCGAGCCGGTACACGCTAATACGCAGCGGACAAGCCGCCGACAGCAATCCTGTAAAATACCTGCAAAACTGAGGAAGATCCGGACGCAGTAGGACAGGCTAGAATATGCTTAGGAGCTTTTGCACGGCGGAGGTCAGGGGTTCGAATCCCCTCGGCTCCACCCCCAAAAGTCGCATATCTACGCGGTTTTGCTCGCTCTTCGCGCCTAACCAAATTGTCAACACACATAGCTTACCATGGCCTCTTAGACGACTGATGAGTAATTGCGGGGAACGCGGAAGGAGCCGAAACTCTATGCTGGTACCAAACCTTCGCCCAAAGGTGGTACCGCATGGATCTCGACTCCTTCCTGGTCTCATTGTACGTACTCGTGGAGGACTGGTGGCAGGAACACCATCCCTCGGCCGTGCGCAAGAGGAAGCCCGGCCGTCCAGCCTTGCTCTCCGACCCGGAGGTCATCACCCTGGCGATCCTCGCCCAGTGGCCCCGCTTCCGCAGCGAGCGCGACTTCTGGAGATTCGCCTCAGCACACCTACGTCCCTACTTCCCGAACCTGTGTACCCAGAGTCAGTTCAACCGCAGGGTGCGGGCCCTGGAGCCCGAGTTGCGCGCTCTGCAGCAGGCTTTCGCCGGGGAGCTGTGCGAGCCTTCGGCGGTCTACCGCGTCTTGGACACGACCCTGGTGCCGGCCGTGGTCCGAGTGAGGGCTTCTCGCAAGGGGCTCTTCTGCGGACAGGCGAGCTTCGGGAGGAGTGCCTCCAAGACCGAGTGGGTCTACGGGTTCAAGGTGGCGCTGGTGGTGGATCCCGAGGGCGTGGTAAGCGCTTTCGGTCTCGCCCCCGCGGCCTCCGACGAGCGTCCCATCGGGGAGGCGCTCGTAGCCGAAGACCTTCACGAAGCCTACCTGGCCGACAAGGGCTTCACGGGGGTCGAGTGGGAGAGACACTGGTTGGAGCGCTACGGGGCTGTGGTGGCTGCCACCCCGTACGACAACTCCCGCAGGGCATGGTCGAAGGCCGATCGGGGCTGAGCCTCTGGCAAGCGCCAGATCATCGAGGGGGTTATCTGCCAGCTCAAGGACTTCTTCTCTCTGGAGCGTCACCGAGCCAAGACCCTCGCCGGGCTGCTGGCGCGTCTGGCGGCCAAAGTTGCGGCATATACCTGTGGACAACGGATCAACGACTCCCTGGGTCGACCGCTTCGCCACCTGGCAGATCTGCTGGTCTAGCTCATTGCACATCAGTCGTCTTAGGGGTCGCGGTGGGGGTCAAGTTGGGGTCAGACAAGAACCCGTAATCGGTCGGCCACACCCTGATCACCATGACGCTCGACACCTACTCCCACGTGCTACCCGGCATGCAAGAGCAGGCTGTGAACACTATTACCGAAGTACTTACAAATGCTTACAAAAAAGTTGCAAGACTGTAGCAATTGGGATACAATATTATATAGGCAACCGAATACTCGATTGCCCACAATTGAATATTCATCAAGAGTGGCGTGGAGGTCTTTGACCCAACGAAGCGCCCGGCAACCTGGTCTTGAGACGACCAAGGTGCCCGTCGGAGAAGATGAGGCTCTTGCTGAGAGCAACCAAGCGTCTCAGTTAGGGCTCCTCCCAAAAGAGGGGCTTCTCCTTTGCCGGGCTCACACCGAGAGCCGAACCCCTCCTCGTCCCGAGGCAGGAGGTGCAGCAGAGCACAGCATTAACGCATCAGGCGGCGCAAGAGAACGCGCCGATCCCCGAGGGTCTTGCTGCCGGGTGGGGTAGGCGCTCCGAGTACAAGGAGATTCAAAATGGACAGTATTGGCAATGGGTCGGCGTTTCAAGCCGTCCCTGAGCAACTCAAGAAACTCCACGGCTGGATGGCATCCGGCGGCGGCGTAGATGGCAAAGCTCCTACGGACGCTCAGGGCTACGATGCCAGCCGCGCCGTGGCCGATGTTTGGCGCTCATTCGAGGCTGTGGTTGACGAGGACCACAAGCGCGGTTGCGGCATTGAACTCGCCCTCGCGGTCTCTGGGCACCGCCAGGCGCTCGATCTTGCCCGCTGGGGTCAGGAGGTTGCGCTGGTGTAGTGTCCATTGCGCTCTCCTCGCCTTGAGGGTGTGAGCTCGCGGTAGCCGGCCTCGAGGTGTGTTGGGTCATCTCCTCCTTGAGGACCTCTTCGAGTACGGTCTTGACGCCCTGGCGGACTCTAGCCTCGACGTCCAGCTTCACATCGTGCTCGAACTCATGCTTCTTTGAGGTCAAGTGTCTCCCTCCTCACTCAACCCACAACCTACCAGACACTAGCTCTGCACATAGTAGAAGGGCCACAAACTCTGTAAGAATCGGCCCTTCTACTATCTTGATTGCTTTACTCAACTATCTTTGCCTTGCTCGGCTACCTCCTTTCTATCACCTTGAATGTCCACTGCCTCCATCCTTTGTTATGCTCACGATCCGTGGCCTCGACTCTGATCGTGTGGTTACCATAGGAGAGGTTCTCCTTCGGCGTGTAGGAGAGTCTATCCATATCTCTATCGTAGCTGAAGGCACTTATCGCCTTTCCGTCGATGCGGAGCCTGATGTCGGTCTTCGCTAGTTGGGTAACAGAGTCCCTAACGGTTGCACCGACCGTGGGCGTACGGTCTTTCGCTGTAAATCCTGGGGCAGGCTTCACGGAGGTGATGATGGGAATGACCACTGCCTTCTTAGCGTTGACCATGTCGCCAGTTACGGTCTTGCCGGAGGTTGCTGATAGTGGCTTGCCACTGTGCATGACGACGCTCTTCAGACCGACGGGATCTTTGCGGAGCACTGGATTCACGGACGCGACCAGCGCCGCCGTGCCCGTTACATGAGGGGCAGCCATAGAAGTACCGCTGAAAGGCTCCCACTTATCGAATGCCGCATAGCTACCCTGGCTAACCGCCGCCGAGGCAGCAGGTGCCACCTTGTCGTGGTAGGGGGCGTAGTAGGTATCGTTGAAGGCGTAGGACTCGCCAGCGAACGTCGTCCCGGTCGTCCCGATGAAGGACTCACCTCCAACATCGCTTATCACGTCAAGGTTGAGGGTTTCGGTAACGAACGTGGAGTCCTCTGTCCTATAGAGGGCGTCCGTGCCGGTTATGATCAGCTTACCCCCGTCGTTCAGGAACCGCGTCAGGGTGTCCTGATCCGTCGAGGTGAGGGTCGTACCCCAGTACGAATTGTACGCATATCCGGTCGCCCAGACGACTGTCTTGCCCGAAAGCTCCTCGTAGGAGGGGCCATTCGCCCAGTAGGGAACATCGATCTCCTGTGGAGCGCTGCCCGTAACCGACTGGATGTCGCTGTTGAGCGTTGCGCCAACGTCCGGATACCACCCCCAACCGCTCTGGTAATCGCTCTGGTCGTCATCGACGAGCACTACCTGCTGACCGTTACGGTCTACTGCCTCGAAAGCCTTTTCGAAGAACGATTGTCGCTTGGCGCTATCGCCTATCTCATCAGCGCCGAAGCCGACCGTGAGCGCCTTACCTCCCGATGTACCAACCGAAGACAAGACAGCCCCTGACGTCCCTGGTGGCATTCCTGGCACAGAGCTGAGGACGCTTACACCCGGGGCCGAGATGTCGACGCTCCTGGCACCATAGTTGCTCCACCAAGGCAGTTTGCCCTTGTTGTTGATTGCTGCCACCGAGAGGATATTCGGGCTGTCGTACGAGGCCGGGTAGTGGGGCCAGCGACCGTCGTTATTCTCGCCCCAGTTGCCTGCGGCTGCCACAAACAGCGAGTCCGATTTCTCTATGGCGTCCTTAAGGGACTGGCTGTAACGCCAGCCGCCCCAGGAGTTGTTGGAGATCTTCACGCCTTCGGCCTTGGCGTACTCGATGGCCTCTATAGCATCGGATGTGCTCCCGCTCCAGGGGCCTATGAACTTGAGGGACATGATCTTGACTTCAGGGGCAACCCCAACTACGCCCTTACCGTTCACCGAAGCGGCGATGGTGCCAGCGAC
>DASSJP010000227.1:0-3397 GCA_035691165.1 Rubrobacter sp. | reverse complement strand
CCAGGACGATTGCCAGCAAGCAGCGCGCCATCTCCGCCTCGCCGGCAGGCGGGACGCGGGAAGAGGCGATCGAGCCCGAACGGCAGTCGCAGCCGGCACTGACGGATGCGCAGGTCGTGCGGCTGGCGCAGCTGGGCCGGCGGATCGAAGCGCACTTCGGCCGCCCCCAGGACATCGAATGGTGCCTGGACGACGACGGCTTCCAGATCGTCCAGAGCCGGCCGATCACCACGCTGTTCCCCATCCCCGAGGCCGGCGACCGGGAGAATCACGTCTACGTCTCCGTCGGTCACGGGCAGATGATGACCGACCCCATGAAGCCGCTGGGGCTCTCCCTGTTCCAGCTGACGGCGGGCCGGCCCATGTACGAGGCCGGCGGGAGGCTTTTCGTCGACGTCACCCGGGACCTGGCTTCGCCAGCGAGCCGCGCACGCCTCCTGGGGCTCCTGGGGAAATCCGATCCGCTGATCGGGGACGCGCTGCAGACCATTCTCGAACGCGGCGACTTCATCCGGGCGCTCCCGGACGAGGGGCCCGGCGGGGCGCCGGCGGGCGGCGCGCCAGCCCCGATCGAGACCGATCCGGCCATCGTTGCCGAGCTGATCGGGCGCGGCCAGGCCTCCATCGCCGCCTTGAAACGCGACATCCGGACGAAGTCCGGATCGGCGCTGCTCGACTTCATTCTGGCGGACATCCAGGAACTGAGGCGGATCCTGTTCGATCCGCAGAGCCATCAGGTGATCATGGCGGCGATGGAGGCCACCTGGTGGCTCAACGAGCGGCTGCAGGCGTGGCTGGGCGAGAAGAACGCTGCCGACGCGCTCACGCAGTCCGTCCCCCACAATGTCACGTCGGATATGGGGCTGGCGCTCCTGGACGTCGCGGACGTGATCCGCCCGCATCCGGACGTGGTGGCTTTTCTGCAGCACGTCGAGGACGAGGGCTTCCTGGACGAGATGGCCAAGCTCGCGGGCGGGCGGGAAGCGCGAGACGCCATCCGGGCCTACCTCGGCAAGTACGGCATGCGCTGCGTCGGCGAGATCGACATCACGAGGCCGCGTTGGAGCGAACGCCCCACCACGCTTGTGCCGCTGATCCTCGGCAACATCAAGAACTTCGAGCCGGGCGCCGGCAAGCGGCGCTTCGAGCAAGGACGGCAGGAGGCCTGGAAGAAGGAACAGGAACTGCTGGAGCGCCTTCGGGCCTTGCCGGACGGGGAGCGGAAAGCCGAAGAGGCCAAGCGGATGATCGACCGGGTCCGGACCTTCATCGGGTACCGAGAGTATCCGAAGTACGGCATGGTCAGCCGCTACTTCGTTTACAAGCAGGCCTTGTTGGAAGAAGCCGGGCGCCTCGTGCGGGCCCACGTGGTTCGTGACAAGGAAGACATCTTCTATCTCACGTTCCAGGAGCTCCACGAAGTCGTGCGCACGAACCAAGTGGATGACCAGCTCATCCGCCAGCGCGAGGACGCGTTCAGGTCGTATCAAGCGCTAACGCCGCCCCGCGTGCTCACGTCGGATGGCGAGGTCATCGCCGGGGCGTACCGACGCGACGACTTGCCGGCCGGCGCGCTGGTCGGCTTACCGGTTTCCGCCGGCACCATCGAGGGGCGGGCCCGCGTCATCCTGGACATGGCGGAGGCAGATCTCGAAGCGGGCGATATCCTGGTAACCGCCTACACGGACCCCAGCTGGACGCCGCTGTTCGTCGCGATCAAGGGCCTGGTGACGGAGGTGGGGGGCCTGATGACCCATGGCGCGGTGATCGCACGGGAGTACGGCCTGCCGGCCGTCGTGGGGGTGGAGCATGCCACCCGGCTGATCCGGGATGGGCAGCGGATCCGCGTGCACGGAACGGACGGGTACGTCGAGATCCTGCCCTAGCCGGGCCAGCCCGACAGGTCGCCGGGCGGCACGTGGTCGATCAGCCAGACGTCGTTGGCGGCCTGGTAGAAAGCGTGGCCGGCCGCGTGCATGGCCGCAGCGTCCACCGTCAGGATGACTGGCGCCTCGCGGCGCGCCCACCTGGGTCGTCGGGGTGGCGGGCGCACCAGGTTGACACGCACACTGCGAGGAACGACTATCCGCCTGGACGGGACGCTGACACTCTAGGGCTAGAGCTGCTTGACGGTGGCGTCGAGGTCGCGTCGGTTGACGACGCGGGCGACGAACCGGCCGGGCCCGGGATCGGCAGGCCGGTAGACGACGCGCCAGTCCCCGACGCGCATCTTCAGCCACGACGAGCGGCCCGTGAGCGCCTTGATGTCGAGGTTTGCGGCGTCGCCTAACTGCTCGAGGCGGACGTGACGCTCGTCGGCGAGCTCCAGTGCAGCCCCGCCATTCAGGCCAAATCCGCACTTCGGAGAACCGATAGACCGTCGCGGATATCCGATCGAAACCTGCCTGCGCTTTTCATCCTCGAATCTCGGTCCGGTTTCTTTGGCGGGCTCCACCCCCGTCGGTCACCCTAAGATTTGCAGGAGATGCCGGAACTCTGACCCTGTTGCCAATCCACATCTTGCGTATCATTATCTGCATGACCGATAGGTAGTTCGCGCCGGTGGCCAGTTCTGAACTGCGCGGTGCAGCATCGACATGGAGAGGAGAACCTGTGGGCTGTAAGCTCCTATCCACCGCCTGCTGCTCAGAAGACATATCGATAGCGAGCGAGTCATGCAGTTGGTCACCTGATCTGGAGGCCGAGTTCTATGTGTAGGAACATCAAGATGCTCTACAATTTCGAACCACCTGCGACCGAGGAGGAGATAGAGGCCGCTTCGCTGCAGTACGTGAGGAAGATAACGGGCTTCAACAAGCCGTCCAAGACAAACGAGGCAGCCTTCTACTCTGCAGTCGAAGACATCGCGAGAATCTCGGAACGGTTGCTCGCCTCACTCGAAACCGCTGCGCCGCCAAAGGACCGAGAAGAAGAGGCTGCCAAGGCGAAAGCGCGGTCAGCCCTGCGATTCGGCGCGTGATCAACGCAGGGGTCAACTCCGCGCAAGTGTGAAGAAGCGCTGTTGGAAGTTCGCCTGTGGGGTCCTATGCGAATTTCGCCTCGTGCAGCGGTCTTTATGCCTCCGTCCGGTCCTCGTGTGGCGTCCCGAGGTAGGGGAACTCGGGGAGGAAGTCGTCGTGTGGCCCCACCTTGTCCTCCGTCATCCTCCCGTTCGTCAAGATGGCGACTAAGCGATCGCCAACATCGTCGGTGTACAGACAGACGCCCGTTGTCCGGGTAGGCAACCGGACGCGAGGGGTCGTAGGGCGGCATTTCCGGTAGCATGGGCTCCGCCAACCGCTTGGCCTCCTCTGGCGTGTACCCGTCTGCGTGCTCGAGCGTGTGGGCGATGCTGTCCACGAAGCGGGCGTCATCCGCCGGCTCGCCGCGGAGGTAC
>DASSJP010000226.1:0-3214 GCA_035691165.1 Rubrobacter sp. | reverse complement strand
AACTGGTTGTTCAGTTCGTAGGGGTCTTTCCTCAGGTCGTACAGCTCGTGTTCGCCCGTCTTATAGTCGACGTACAGGTAGTTCTGCGTTCTGAGAGCCTTCATCCAGGGCCTGCCCCACTCCTCGCTCGACTGCGCGCTCGCGGCCGAGGTACGCCGCCAGTTGTTCGGTAGCGGGTCGCCCGTCAAGAGCGGCGCCACCGTACTCTCGTTGATAAACGGCGGTTGGGCGACCCCGCTCCGCTCCGCGACGGACTCGATGATAAAGCGCTGACGCCAGTCCTCTACGGGCGTGGGGTGGTCCGAGAGCAGTGGCACGAGCGAACGTCCGTCCACGAAGGACGGTGTCCTTGCTCCTGCCAGTTCGGCGAAGGTCGGAGCGAGGTCGTTGTTCAACACCATGTGATGAAGAGTCCTGCCTTCCGGCACGCCAGGGCCGCGTACGATCAGGGGGACCCTGATGTCCTCTTCGTAGGGCGTCCACTTCCCGGCCCCCAGACGGTGCTGGCCGAGATGGAAGCCATTATCCGAGGTGAAGAAGATGTACGTGTTGTCCAGCTCGCCGCTCTCGTGTAGTGCCTTGATCAGATCTCCTACCAGGTCGTCGACGGCCAGCATGGACTGCAGGCGTTTGCGGTGGAGCTCTTCCATGTATTTCTTCTGCTCCAAGCTCAAACGAGGGTTGTCGCTCACCCAGTTGGGCTTGTCCGAGACGTCCTGCTCGTCGAAGTTGGGCGGGTGCGGCAGCGAGGCGTCGGGGTAGGCTTTCTCGTCGCGGGGAGCAGGCGTGGCAGGCTGGTGGGGAGCCTTCGTGCCGAGCCACATCAGGAAGGGCCGGTCGGTGGTGAAGAAAGGCGGGTCGGCCCCAGCCGTGCGCGTGATGTAGTCGGAGGCCTTGTCCGAGAACACGTCGGTATCGTAGTAGGCCTCGGGATCGTAGTTGACCATGTGGCCGTTCTCGTTGAGCATGTGGCTGAGATAGTTTCCGGTCACCGCGTACCACTCGTCCCACCCTGGTGGTACGTAGGTCTCGTTGTAGCCGTTGAGGTACTTCCCGAAGAAGGCCGTCCGGTAGCCCTGCTCCTTGACCCAGGTAGCCATCGTCGAGTTCTCGTGACCGAGAAAGCGGAACTTCGAAAAGCCGCCGCGCGGCGGCTCGTTGCTGAGGATCTGGTGGCTATGGGTGTACTGGCCACGCAGTATGGTGGCCCTGCTCGGACAGCAGAGTGAGTTGCTCACGAACGAGTTGTCGAAGGTCGTGCCCTTGTCTATCAAGAGCGACTTTATGTTGGGCATGTGTTTGAGCGTATTCGGGTTCAACTCCCCCGCGGTCAGGTCGTCGGTGAGGATGAGGATCACATTCGGAGGTTTCGGCTCTTCCATCGTATTGTCGGGCTGCTTGCCCTCGGCCGATGGGAAACAGGCGGAGAGCGCGCAGGCCAGGGCCAGCCCGAAGAGCGCGTATATCCCTATCAAGAGTATTCTCTTCGCCTGATTCACTCCGACCATCACGTTCGCATCGCCGAACGGTGCTCAAGAGAGCACCGTTCGGGCATCCTTTGCTATATCCCGGCAAGAGTCCGTGCAAGCATCTTCAAATCCCTGAACCTTCCGGGTCTATGTTTCCTCCAGGTTAAGTGTTATACATTCCCGCGATGGGCGAGTCCACTTCCAGAAGACCGGCGCTGCGTGCAGAACCGGGGCATGTTCGGGTCCCTGGCGGCAGGTCGAAGGTGGCCTCCCACGGAGCGACGCGTGCTCTCTGACCTGCTCCAGGCCCTCCCCGCGGCACTCCTGATCGGGGTTCTTCCCGGATGGTTCTGGACGAGGTGCCTGCTTGCCTCAGGCGACCACGCCGAGAGACTCGCCTACACGATTGCGCTCTCCGTGACGCTGGTGCCTGCCGTCGCGCTCGTGCAGACGTATCTTTTCACCACAGGCGTCACCCTCGCGGTTACCGTAGCCTCTGTTGCGCTGGTGTTCCTGGCGGGGCTTACCGCCTACCTGCTGCTCGGGCCTGCCAAGGGCCCCGAGGAGCCCGTCTCCAACTCTCCGTCGCCCCCCGGCCTCCTCACGCTCATCCCGCTCACCGTAGCCCTCGCGCTGGCGCTGGGGATGCTCTCCGGAATAGCGCCCGGCGAGTGGATGATGATCCCCATAGCGATCCTGGTCGTCGCCGCAGGTGTCGTCTACCTGTGGACACAGAGAGACAAGCCCTCCCCAGAAGATAGGCCCGTACTCCCCGTGGCGACCCGCTACGCGCTGCTCTCCGTGGTGCTCCTGCTCGTGCTCGCGCGCGGCTACCTAGGCCCGATAATGAACGGCTGGCCCTTCCCGAGGGGCGTGGACCGCTACGAGCACGCGGTGATGGCCGGCATGATGATGAGGGACGGGTCCAACGAGTCGTTCATGCTCTACCCGCCAGGCTTCCATCTACTCACCGCCATGCTCTCGCGCCTGAGTGGCTTCGCGCCGCTAGAGGTATTCCCGATCCTCGCCCCCACGCTCCCTCTGCTATGTGCGCTTGCATGTTACGCGCTGGCAAAGCGACTCTGGGGCCCTGAGTACGGGGTGGCCGCCGCCCTCACCGCGGGATTGCTCCTCGGCGGCACGTACCTGCACTTCGAGGAAGCCCGCTACCCGAACTTCATAGGAGAGTATTTCCTGATCGTGCTCGCCATAGCGGCCCTGATCTGGATGTACGCCTCGCCTTCGGCGCGCGGCGGTCTCCTGCTCGCGCTCCTCGGCTCCTCGACGGTGCTCTACCATCAGATAGCAGGCTACAGCCTCGCCGTGCTGCTCGGATTCGTGTCGATACTCATCTTGCCTTACCTCCTACTCAGGGACCGCAGGAAGGGGATCTACCTCCTGCTCTCGCTCGCGCTCCTGGGCTTCCTCTCCGTACTCTACGCCTGGGATACCTACGACCTGGCGAGCCTGGTGGCAGGGATGCTCGGCGGGTCGGAGACGGGAAGGGGAGGAGAGGCCGTGGCTATGGCGATAGGCACCAAGCCCGCGAACGGCCCGGGACACTTCCTGACGACGCTATCACACCCCGTTCTCTGGCTCGGTCTGCTCGGCCTTTCGCTCTTGATCGCGGGCCAAAAGAGGGGTGAGACCGATACCCCGGCACGCCTGACCATGCTCGTGTGGACCCTGCTGCTGTTCTTCGGCAGCCTGACTTCCTACAGCGGTTTCCCCGACCGCTTCGAGCG
>DASSJP010000225.1:0-7580 GCA_035691165.1 Rubrobacter sp. | reverse complement strand
ATTGCCGACCTACGAGACCATCGGCATCCTCGCCCCTGTCCTGCTCGGGCTGTTGCGCCTGGTCCAGGGTTTCTCGGGTGGTGGGGAGTTCACAGGCTCGACATCGTTCATCTCCGAGTACGCGCCTGACGAGAAGCGGGGCCTCTTCGCCTCCATCTCGGCGACGTTCACCACCCTGCCCTCGCTACTGGGTGGGTTGACGGTCTTCGCGGTCGCGTCCGGCTTCGGGGAAGAGGTCTACGCTGCGTGGGCATGGCGCATACCGTTCCTGATCGGGGGTCCGCTGGCCCTCGTGGGGTTGTTCATCAGGCTCAGGATGGATGAAACGCCCGCCTTCAGGGAGCTCAAGGAGCGCGAAGCGCAGGTCGAGCATGCCCCGGTCAGGGAGGCCATACGGGAGCACGGCAGGAGCATACTGCTAGTCTTCGCCATCGCCTCGTTGAGCGCGCTCGGGGCGTATACCCTGGGCACTTACTTGCCTACCTACTTGCAGGAAGTTGTGGGCATGAGCAGGACCACGGCCATCGCCGCCAACTTCCTCGCCTTCTTCGTCACCGTCCCGCTTGTGCCGCTCGTGGGGGCTCTCGGCGACAGGATCGGACGCAAGCCATTGCTCTTGATTGGTGCTCCTGGCTTCATACTTCTGAGCGTGCCAGGCTACATGCTGGCCTCCACGGGCAACTTCTACGGGGCCATCCTGGGGCAGCTACTCGTCGCCCTGCCGTGGAGCTTCGTCGTCTCGGCGGTCGTCGTGATCATAGTCGAGATCTTCCCTACCAGGGTGCGCTATTCGGGCGCCTCCATCGGATACAACCTCGGATATATGATCTTCGGTGGGTCGGCTCCCATAGTGGCGACTGTCCTGGTCTCGGCGACGGGCAGCGACATCGCGCCGGCGATCTACCTCATCGTCGTCGCCCTGCTAGTCCTGCCCGCCATCTTCCTGCTGCCTGAGACCCGGGGCTACTCACTGCTGCGCGGCGCCGATAAGGCAAGGCCGGCGGGGTCCACGGAGCCTGGGGTAATCTGAGAGGAGACTGCTCGCAGAAGGGGGCACGTTCTGGTGCCCCTTCCCTACGATCTAGGAGTCATGCAGCGGATGGATGAACTACCTGTGACCGAGCGGCGGAACCCGGCCAGCAATCGGCTCGACGAGATGCTCGTGGAGGACGTCTTGCGGCTAATGAACGAGGAAGACCGGAAGGTACCCGAGGCCGTCGAAAAGGCCTTGCCCCGTATCGCGGAGGCCGTGGAACTGCTCGTCGCGGCCTGGGAGCGGGGAGGACGTTGGATCTACGTGGGCGCGGGGACCAGCGGCAGGGTCGCAGCCATCGACGCGGCAGAATGCCCTCCCACCTTCGGGGTACCATCAGGCCGGGTACTCGCACTTCTCGCGGGCGGACAGACCGCCGCGACACAGGCCGTAGAAGGAGCCGAGGACGACCGCTCAGCCGCCGCCAGCGACCTCGATAACTTGACACTGAATCCGGACGACGTGGTCGTAGGGCTCGCCGCCAGTGGCCGCACTCCTTACGTCGTGGCAGCCGTCAGGTATGCTTCCGAAGCCGGATGCGCCACGGTTGGCATAAGCAACAATCCCGGTAGCGAGCTGGCCACCGTGGCGAGCGTGGGAATCGAGCTGGACACGGGACCCGAGGTCCTCACCGGCTCGACCAGGCTCAAGGCGGGTACTTCGGAGAAGCTGGTCCTCAACATGCTCTCAACCGGCGCCTTCACCCAACTTGGCAAGGTGTACGAGAACTTCATGGTGGACCTCCAGGCGACCAACGAGAAGCTGAAGGATCGCGCCCTGCGCATCGTCAAGGAGGCCGCGGGAGTTCCCGGCGAGGAAGCCAGGGAGTTGCTCCACGCCGCCGGCGGCTCCGTCAAGGTGGCCGTGGTCATGGGTAAGGCGGGCGTACAGGCAAACGAGGCCCGCGGGCTACTCGCCGCGGCCGGGGGGAACGTGCGAGGGGCGCTGGAGGCGACGCGTTCGACCCGTCGGGCAAAGAGATGAAGCCACACGCCATCGTCGGCAACGTCCTGGCCCCCGAGCCTTTGGGCAGGACAGCCGTCATCATAGAGGAAGGCAGGATCTCCGATGTTGTGCGCTCCCCACGTCAGGCCGAACTACCCAGCGAGCGCCGCGAGGTCTCCGGTTTCATCTGTCCCGGCTTCGTTGACCTCCAGATAAACGGTGCCTTCGGAATTGACGTAGCACTCGACCCTGAAGCCTTGAAAGCTCTGGCCCGTGCGTTGCCGCGGACAGGCACCACCTCGTTCCTGCCAACCCTGATCTCCTCCCCGAAGGAGGTTTACACTGACTTCCTGGACGCCGTCGTAGAAGCCTCGCGATCGTCCGGTTCCTGGATTCTCGGGGCCCACCTGGAGGGCCCATTCCTCTCGCCTGCGCGCAAGGGTGCCCACGACCCGGCCAACCTGCTGACCGTGGATCTAGGGCTCGCGAAGGAGTTCATCCGTTCCGGCGTGGTGCGTATGGTGACCCTCGCGCCGGAACTCCATGACGCAAGGGAGGCTGTGCGGCTGTTCCTCGAAGGTGGGGTAGTCCCGAGCGCAGGCCACACCGACGCCACATACGAGGAGACCCTGCGTGCGATGGACTCCGGCCTGCGCATGGGGACGCATCTGTACAACGCCATGAGCCCCTTTGCCCACCGCGCTCCCGGCGCCGTCGGAGCCATGCTCGCCGACGCTCGCGCGCGAGCCGGCATCATCGTGGACGGGGTCCACTCGCACGAAGGCGCATTGAGGGTAGCCTACAGGCAGAAAGGCGCGGAAGGTCTCGCCCTCGTAACCGACGCGATGGAGGCCGCAGGCATGTCGTCCGGAGAGTACGAGCTGAACGGTAGAAAGGTCCGTCTCGAAGACGGGGCGGTCCGCCTGCCGGATGGCACGCTGGCTGGCAGCGCCCTCACGATGGACGTAGCAGTCCACAACGCCGCGCGCATGCTGCAAATCCCGCTGCACGACGCTGTACGCATGGCGACGCAGACTCCCGCTGAGATACTTGGGATGCCCGCCAAGGGCAGGATCACCCCAGGCGCCGATGCCGACCTCGTCGTGCTCGGACAGGAGGGACGTATAGAAGAGACCATCGTTGGTGGCGAGCCCGCCTACCGTCGGGAGGATACGCCTTGACCACCAGGAGGCTGATCGAGATACACGAGCAGCCTGAGGCGTTGGGTCGTGTGCCCACCCACGACCTCCCGAGAAACCAGACCGCTTGCAGGGTTCGAAAGGTGACCGAAAGCTGGTAAGCGATGAGCCGTCACATCCTTATCGACGGAGGACAGAGCGGCTGTCGCATCGATTATGTGGCAGATAGCGAGCGGGTCCTTACGGGTGACGGCGCAGGGCTGGGCCGGCAGCATCTGGACCGCACCGAGGGCCTGTTGCGCGTGCTCGACAGGGCCTTCGAGGACATGGCGCCGCGTATGCCCGACGCCGTCGACGTGGTTGCAGCGGGGCTGACCGGATTCGACGGCTCCAGGGAGACGGCGCGCGCGATAGCGGATGGCGTGCGAACGCGGGTGCGAACCGAGCGCGTTGTCGTGACGACCGACGCCGTTACCTCCTACCTGGGAGCCATGGGTTTCGAGCCGGGGGTTGTGGTCGCGGCCGGTACGGGGGTCATAGCCCTCGCTGGGGATAGAGAAGGGAACGTCGCCCGCGGCGATGGCTGGGGGTACATCCTGGGCGATGATGGGGGTGGCTACTACATAGGGAGGCACGGGCTCGCGAGCGCCTTGCGCGCGTACGACGGCAGGGGAGGCTCTGAAGCGCTCCTGCGTCGGGCGAAGAAGGTGTTCGGCGCGCCCGAATCGTTGAAGGATCACGTCTATACGTCTTCCAATCCCGCCGGCGAGGTAGCGAGGTTCGCCAGGGAGGTCGCAGAGGCCGCGCGCGAAGGCGATCCGGTGTCTTCGGAGATCTGGGCCGTCGCCGCACGTGAGGTGGCGCAAACTGCGACGGCCGCGTTGGACCAGGTTTTCACTCCCGGTACCTCCGTGACCGTTTCGTGGACAGGAAACCTGTTCGACGCCAGGGATCTCATGCTCCAGCCTTTCCAGCGCCAGGTGGTGGTAATGTGGCCGGAGGCCCGCTTGCGCGCCCCGAAGGGCACGGCCCTGGACGGTGCGGAACTACTCGCGTGTTCGAACCCTCCTCCCATGTTCGAAAATCTCTTGTACGTGTTCGAGGGTTAGCCTCGTTGGTGATGCAGGCTATCTCAGCGCTTCCTTCAGGGCGCGGGCAGCACCATCCTCTTTGCCAGCAATTCGAGCATACCCTCGAATTGGCCGTAACCTGGCTGGCTCGAATGAACCACCATTGCCAGGCGTTGTAAGCTGCGACTGGCCAGCGCGGCGCTTGAACCGCGCGTGCCTGGCGAGAAGATGCTGTGCAGGAGCAACGTTTGGCGGCGTGGATCGAGACAAGGCGGCGGGTGATCATCAAGATAGCGGCCCTCGCCGGTATGGTTGGGCCCATCCTCTTCGGTAGCGTCCTTCTCACGCTGACCGCGCTGGAGTACGATTTCATGCTCGGGATCGGCTGGCACCCTATATCGGATCCCGCGGACGCCTGGCCGAGTGCGCTCGCCCTGGGGCCCTACGGTTCTCTACAGGTCGCCAACTTCGTCGTCTCGGGTATCCTGCTGATGCTCTTCGCGCCAGGACTCCATCTCGGAATAACTAAGCAGCGCGCATCACGAACTGGTCCTGGCCTGCTTTTCGCAGCAGGGATGGCGATGGCGCTGATGGGCTTCGAGACAGATCCGATCCAGCGTGTAGGGCCGCGGACTCTGCACGGCCTTATCCACGACGTAGCCTTCGTGCTCTTCATCGTCGCCTTGTTGGGCGCAGTCTTTTCACTGTGGCGAAGGTTCAAGACGGACCCCCGCTGGCGGGGCCATGCTCGCTACACCCTCGCTATCGGGGTACTTGCGATAATGTTCCTCCTGCTGCCTGGCGTGGCCTACTATCTATTCATCCTCACGCTGCTCGCCTGGATCGAGGTGACCGCGATACGTCTTCAGCACGTCCGTTAGCTTCCCAAGGATGACTTGATCGCTGCGAGGCACGCCCACTGAAAGCGCCAGGGAGAGTTCACGAGAACTCATTATGGATTCATCGCGAATTCATCGCCATCCTTTACCTTGGGCGTCGGATGGGCAACAGTAGAGTGGGTCCGGAGGCAGGAGGAGGCCGTGATCGGTACGCTGAACGGCTATCTCATCGCCAGCGAAGGAACCTCGTAGGCCAGTCGAGGAGGTGTTGAAATGTCGCCTTTGCTCGCCGCCATCGTTGTGGCCTCGGTCACGGCTCTGTTGGGCAGCGCGAGTTACCTGTACCAGAAATGGGCGGATCGCAGGTTCGAGCTAAGAAAGCAACAGCGGGACGCATACGGACTGTATCTAAAGAGCTACCACGACTGGACACTCACGGAGGTGGAAAGCAATGAGGACAAGAAGGCCCAGGAAGCCTACGTGAGAGCCTACCGCGACCTGTTTCCCCTCGCCTCGGATGGCTTCCTCAAGGCAGCCATGGCCTTCCACGACTTCGTATGGGTACCGCCCTATCCCGACTTCTCAGACAACGACCATCGCGCCAGATTCGACAAGCTGTGGACGGATCTGGTCGTCAGAATGCGCAAGGATGCGAACGTGTGGAGTCGGGTGAAGAGGGATGAGATAAAGCAGCACATGCCCTGGGCAGGGGCGTTCTACCAGGGATCGCAAGACGAGTATGCCGGCGCTTCCGAGGCGGAGCAGACTCCAGACACCCCCGAGGAAGTATCCCACCACGATAGGACCGAGTAGGCAGCCTGCCCGCGCGATGGTCGTGGCCGCCTGGTCACCACCACGCTCTCTGTATACCGGGCCTTTCCTGAGATCCGTCTTCCTCTATCTCTCACCTTGCCTCAGAGTTCGCTATACGCCGGTGGACCTGATGAAGAGGAGCAGGACCGATGATGAGGTCGTGTCGTATGCCGCAACGAGGCCGTCCTGGGAGCCGCCGAGACGGCTGTGAGGTCTCAACCTGCGAAGTACAGGCGCTGCCTTTGTTTCGGACCCTCCGTGTAATAGCCTTCGCGCCACCCGTCATCGGGGGTGAGGTGCCCGGTACCTGAATCAGCCTTACTGTCGTCCGCCTGGTTGGCGACGTGCCGAAAGTAGAAGTGGTTGAACAGGCGCATGAACTCGCCCAGGTAGATATCCGCGACCCGACTCTCCCCGCGGATCACCAGCATGTTCTCGTCATTGTTCTTGGTGGAAGCGTCGCTGAAGTTGGCCGAGCCCGTGATGAGGAGTGGATCATCGCCCAGGGGATCGATGAGCATGTATTTGGTGTGGATGTATTTGACGTGTTCGTTCAGGCCAGTGAGCTTCTCCGCCAGCTGCCGCCCTAGGGTGGTCTCCCCGATCAGGCCGCCTACGGCGAAGCGGTTGTCCTTATCCCGGCTTATTATCTCCATATCTTCGTCCTCTTTATCCAGCAGGATGTATCGCAGGTAGTCCTTGTCCCGGGCCAACACCGATTCCAGAAGGTCGTTGATGCCGAATGCGGCGGTCAGGAAGACGGCCGAACTGGCTGCGTCCATACGCTCCGCGTACCACTCGAGAGCGTCAAGAGAGGAGCGCGGGCTGAAAACGGAGGCGGTCGAATCTCCTGGCGGCATTTCGGGCGGCACAGGCGTCTGCGCTTCGGTCCACAGACGAAGATCACTCGCCTCGGGATCATCGTTGAGTTGTTCCCAGTAGTCCAGGTACTTGCTTGCGACCTCGGGGTCTCGGACGAGATGTCCCACGTTGGAGTGTCCGAATATCGCGCCATCTGTGATGTTGGTGGAGCCGGTCCATACCTGGCGCGGCTTGCCGTCCTCGAGCAAGACGATGAACTTGTTGTGTGCGATGAAGCTCGAGTTCGCCTCCCGTGGCCTGGTGAGACCTTTGATGCGTGCCTTCGCTATTGCCGCGCGGTTCTTCTCGTTCGGGGAGTCCTCGGTAGGCTTGGCGTCGAAGACGATCTTTACGTCCGCTCCGCTTCTGTGCGCGTCGCGAAACGCCTCGAGCACAGGCGGGTAGTAGAACTCGTACAGTGCGGCCCGCAGAGCGAAACGCTCTCCATCGGCCTGGCAGATGTAGTCAAGCAACGCTTCCTCAAGCCCCCTCGATAGCCACACCCATGCCTCACGATTGGGGACCTCGGCCGGTGACTTGTTCTCGAACTTCCGGGCGTAGGCCTGGGAGGCTGCAACGCCGCGGTTGAAGTAGACTGCATGGGTGCCCGCGGCGTCGTCCTCGGTGTCGATGCTTACCTCGACAAACTCATCTTGAACGAGATTCTTCGGTCTGCCACGCATCGCGACGATCCGGTAGGTGTAGGTGTGCTTGGGCTTGGCGGTGAAATCTCCCCAAAGAAAAGATTGCACCGGGTGCTCCAAAGTCGAGACAGGGCATCCGGCCACACCGGGATCCGTCTCCTCGAACGTCTTGAACCCTCTGAGCCAATAGCGTTCGTCCTCGGTGTGGTCGAACCGTTCGATCGCGAACCCCAGCA
>DASSJP010000224.1:0-2050 GCA_035691165.1 Rubrobacter sp. | reverse complement strand
CACCACCCCGATGATAGTCCCCACCGCTGTCGCGACAGTCACGGCGGCGAGCCCGGCAGTCAGCGAGATCCTTGCGCCGTAGATCACACGCGAGAGGATGTCCCTGCCAAGCTCGTCCTGTCCGAAGGGATGCGCTGCGCTTGGCGGCGCGAACTTGGCGACGAGGTCCTGCTGCAGCGGGTCGTAGGGTGCGATCAGGGGCGCGAAGATCGCCATCAGGATAAAGATGCTTATGACGACCGTACCGAAGACAGCCAGGCGGTTCGAGAAGAAGACGCGCATGAAGTCCTGTTTGCGGCTCCGCGTCTCGACGCTTGAGGTAATCTCCGCGTCCTGCTGGAGTTGCGCCTCGGCCATAGTCTAGTACCTCACCCTTGGATCGAGGACCGCGTAGAGAATGTCCACGAGCAGATTCACCAGAACGAAAAGTGTGGCCCCGTAGAGGACTACGCCCTGGATCATGGCGTAGTCCCATCGGAAGATGGACTCGTAGGCGATCTGGCCCACGCCTGGCCAGGAGAAGATGGTCTCCGTGATGACCGCCCCGCCCATGAGCAGACCCACCTGGAGCCCTATGACGGTGACCGTCGGAAGCATTGCGTTCCTGAGGGCGTGCTTGGAGATGACCCGCCAGGGGACGACACCTTTGGCCCTCGCCGTCCGCACGTAGTCTTCGTGCATTACCTCGAGCATGCTGGAGCGGGTCATGCGTGTAATCACGGCCATGGGGATGGTCCCGAGGGCGACCGCAGGCATAATGAGGTGCAGCAGCCCATCCCAGAATGCCGCGAAGTTCAGCGCCAGGAGCGAGTCAACCAGCACAAGCCCTGTTATGGCCGGGATGGAGACGTCGGTGCTAAGGCGGCCTGGGAAAGGCAGCCATCCCAGGTTGACGAAGAAGATCACGATAAGGATCATCGCGAGCCAGAAGATGGGCATGCTTATCCCCGTGAGCGCGAGGACCGAGGTGACCTTGTCGAGGAGCGAGTACTGCTTGACCGCCGAGATGACACCGACAGGCACTCCGACGAGTACCGCGATGAGCATGGCGAAGGCCGTGAGCTCCAGGGTGGCCGGGAAGCGCTCGGCGAGCTCCGTAGTTACAGGGCGGCCTGTGACTATGGAGTCGCCAAGGTCCCCCCTGACCGCGTCGGCGAGGAAGAGTCCGTACTGGACGAAGATAGGCTTGTCCAGGCCCATGTTCTCCCTGACCTGCGCGACCTGCGCCTCCGTCGCCTGCTGGCCAAGGAGCAACTGAGCCGGGTCGCCGGGGATTGCCCGCACCATGAAGAACACCACTATAGACACCCCGAGCAGTACGGGGATAATCTGGAATATCCTGCGCCCGATGAACTCTACCAGCGCCCGAACCTCCTACGCGGGGCCACCTCGGAGGCCCCGCTCCACCTTACTTGCCGCCCAGACTGACGGTGTTGAACGCCTCGCCGCCCGTTGGGCTGGCCTGGTAACCTTGCACGTCCTTCTGAAAGCCTAGCGGGGGCTTGGCGTAGGCGATAGGCACCCACGGTGCGTCCTGCGTCAGTATCTCCTGTACCTTCATGTATGCCTGCTTGCGTACGGCTTCATCGATGGAGGTCTGGCCCTGCTTGAGTAGCTTGTCCGCTTCGGGGTTCTTGTAGTATGCGATGTTGAGAGCGTCCGTCGGGGTGGCGCTCGCGCTGCCGAGGAGCACGTTGAGGAAGTTGTCGGGGTCGCCGTTGTCCCCGGTCCATCCGAGCAACGCCATCGGGTGGGCGCCCTCGCCCGTCTTCTCCAGGTAGGTGCCCCACTCGTATGTGACGAGCTTGGCAGTCACGCCTACTTTCTCCAGGTCGGCCTGCATAGCCTGGGCGATTCCCTTGCCGTCTGGCATGTACGGACGCGGGATCGGCATGTACCACAGCTCGGTCTCCAGGTTCTCCTGTCCTGCGTCCTTGAGCATCTGCTTGGCCTTCTCAGGGTCGAAGGGGAAACGCTCGATGCTCGAGTTCCAGAACGGCACGGTGGGCGGCATGTAGGTCGTTGCAAGCTGGCCCGTGTCTCCGAAGAA
>DASSJP010000223.1:0-4453 GCA_035691165.1 Rubrobacter sp. | reverse complement strand
ATGCCCTTCGTTCCGAGGCCGCTCTGTACCTGGTCCGGTTCGAAGCCCTGTCCATCATCGGCGACCTCTACCCAGAGTTCTCCTTCTGAGGCCCTCGCGGCAACCGAGACGTGTCGGGCCGCCGAGTGGCGTCTCGCGTTCGAGAGCGCCTCCTGTACGATGCGCAGCAGAGCTCTGGACTGTCCTTCGGGGAGCTTCTCAGGGAAGCCTTCGCCCACCTCCAGCTCATACATGCATCCGGGATTCATACCCTTGTTGAGATCGACGATGGACTCCACGGAGCGGACGAAGCGTCCGTCGTCCTCGGCTTCCAGGCTCAGATCGTAGACGGCGCTCCTGAGCCCGCGGACGGATCTCCGCATGGCCGCCGCAGCCTCGTCCAGCCTGGCCTCTACGTCTCGGCGCGTTTGGGCGAGGTGCAACACCTGCATGGCGTAGGTTAGGTCCTGGAGAACGACGTCGTGTAGCTCGCGGGAGATGCGGCCCCGTTCGGCCTCCCGGATCTCGCGCAGCGCCGCCTCGGCCCTTTTGAGCTCGGTGATGTCCGAGGAGACGCCGATGACGCCGATGGCCCTGTCCTCGTGATCCCGGTACGGCGCCCTGGTCGAGAGGAAGGTGCGCACAACACCGGCCACGGGGAACGACTCTTCGAGCTTGCGGACTTCCCCCGTTGTCATGACCTCGCGGTCGGACTCCATGATGGGCCGGGCGACCTCAGGGGCGAACAGGTCGGCGTCGTCCCTGCCCATGATGTCCTTGACCGGCCGCCCGATGACCTCAGCGGCGCAGGAGTTCACCATCAGGTAGCGGCCCCACGCGTCCTTCACGAAAACGGCGTCGCTCGTCCCCTCGATAACGGACCGCAGGAGGATGTTGCTCTCGCGCACTTCCTCCTCCGCCCGCTTGCGCTCGGTGGTCTCGTAGCGGATAGCGACGTACTGGTAGGGTTTGCCCATTTCGTTCAGGAAAGGTACGATCGTCGTGTCTACCCAGTAGATCGAGCCGTCCTTGGCCCTGTTCCTGAGTTCCCCACGCCACACCCTGCCGCGCGCGATCGTCCTCCACAGGTCCCTGATGAAGGCCTTCGGATGATATTCGGAGTTGATGATGCGATGGTCTTGGCCTATGAGCTCGTCCCTCGAGTATTTCGAGACCTCGCAGAACTTGTCGTTGACGTAGGTGATCCTGCCGTGCTGGTCGGTGATCGCGACGATGGCGCTCTCGTCGAGGGCGAACTTTATGTCAGCGAGCTCCTTGAGCGTGCTGCGCAACTCGTCCTCGACCTTCTTGCGCTCGGTTACGTCCCTGGCTATCGTGGAAGCGCCAACTATAGAGCCGCTGCCATCTTCTATGGGAGAGACGCTCAGGGAGATGTTCAGCTTCCTGCCGAATTTGGTCACACGCACGGTCTCGAAGTGATCGACCTTCTCTCCACGCCGGATCTTCTCGAGGATCCCGGGTATCTCGCCCGAAAGCTCGGGCGGGACCAGGATTGTGATGGGCCTCCCGACGGCTTCATCGGCAGAATAGCCGTATAGCCTCTGCGCCCCCTTGTTCCAGCTGGTGATCCTGCCTTCCAGGGTCTTGGCGATGATGGCGTCGTCGGAGGACTCGACTATGGCAGCGAGTCTCCGCATGCTCTCTTCTGCACGCCTGCGCCCGGTCACGTCCTGGAAGTACACAGAGAGTCCCTCTTCAGAGGGGTAAGCCCGCCCGGAGATGTGTTTCCCGACCACCGGAGAGACCGTCTCGAACTCAGTCGTGACACCCTCTTCCATTGCCCGCACGATCTGCCGGCGAGACTCGGAGCCCGCATCCTCGGGGAACTCGTCCCAGATGTTCTTACCGAGCAAGTCTTCCCGTCGACGGCCCCAGAGTTGCTCCGCCTTCCTGTTTACGTACGTGAAGCGCCACTCCTCATCGACGGCGTAGAAGGCGTCGCTGATGCTCTCCAGGATGTTCGTGACCCGCTCGTGGTCCACGCGATTATTCCCCAGCCCGGGCTCCTCTTCTGCTTTTCGGGTCACCACGAAGTGGCATCCCCAGGCTTTGCGGTAGCCCGATCTTTGCAGCGACCAGTACCGAGATATTGACGCCCGGACCAGACAGATGGTGGTTGCTCGCCTAGTATTATCACAGTGATTCTTTGCCCGAGGGTTCTTCGACCGGAGGCCGCGCTCTCCCAAGAAGTCTATCACGGCCTCCTGGGCAATATTGCCCATATCCCCGTGGGCCGGCGGCCCAGGCAAAGATGACCAGCCCTCCTCATGATCCCATCACTGGCGCGACCCATCATACGGCCACGGGACAGAACGAGAGGAAGGGCTGAGTATGAGTCTCGCGGTTAGCACAGTGCAGAAGGCGCACGATAACACGGCGGTTGTGGAGCTTCCCGAGGCCCTTGAAAGCGTGACTCGGGCGCTCACGGTGGACGCCGTCTTCGTTGTGGACCCGGAAAATCGGATCGTTCACTGGGACGCCAGGGCGGAGTCGCTTACCGGTCTGCTGGCGGAGGAGATGGTAGGGGAGTTCTGCTACGAAGTCCTTACCGGGGAGAGTGAGGA
This sequence comes from Rubrobacter sp., assembly GCA_035691165.1. GTDB lineage: Bacteria > Actinomycetota > Rubrobacteria > Rubrobacterales > Rubrobacteraceae > Rubrobacter_D. The sequence continues at coordinate 1,889 of DASSJP010000223.1, read as the reverse complement.
CGGCACCTCGTTCTGCGCCCACGTGTGCTCGGCCGTACGGCTCGCCTGGGCGGGGCAGCCTGCCCCCGGCTACGAAGTGCGTATCTTCACCCGCTCGGGCAGGGAACGTTGGGTCGGCGTGAGCAGCCTCGCCGTGGAAACCGAAGAGGGACCATTCGTGGTCAACTTGATGCGCAACACGCAGGCGGCACACGAGACGCTAGCGATGGCCCGCCAGCTGATCCGTATCTCCGGCCAGGATGCTCCACAGGAGGGCCGCGCACGGAACCACAGGGACACCCCAATGCTAACGCAACGACAGCTCGAGGTCCTTGGGTTGCTTGCCTCAGGCAAGTCGGCGAGGGAGATCTGCCGCGAGCTCTACCTCTCGCAGGCCACGGTCAGGAACCACATACGCGCGCTGCTCCTGGCGCTCGGGGCCCACTCCCAGCTCGAGGCCCTGGCCAGGGCACGCGAGGCTGGCCTGCTGGACGCGTGATCCCTGTTCGATGAGCGGCGCGTTAGCGGACCGCAGGTACGGAGGAAATCAGGAGATGGATATACAGCACGGCGGCGTCATCAGGCCAAACAGCGTGCTGCTGGCCACGGACGGTTCGAAGGACGCGGCGCTCGCCGCGCGCGTCGCCACCGACCTTTCGCAGAAGACAGGAGCGCAGTTGCATGTCGCCCACGCCTGGCGCCATCACATTCAGGGTCTCGGCTACCCCACCGTGGCGTGGACAGACTACTCCTACATCTACGAACGGGAGGCAAGGCGTCTACTCGCGGCCCAGGTGGATTCTATCGAAGCGACGGGCGATCTCGTCGCCGAGCCGCACTTGCTGCAAGGCCCGCCGATAGACGCCATCCTCGACCTCTGCGATGAACTCCGGCCCGGTCTCGTGGTGATGGGAAGTCGCGGCCTCGGGCCCGTCGGGCGCATCTTCGTCGGTAGCGTCTCAGAGGGCGTCGTCCACCACGCGAGGTGCCCGGTCCTCGTGGTCCGTGGCGGCGATGAGGCATGGCCGCCCGAGAGGATCGTCGCAGGCGACGACGGCTCGGAGAGCGCAGGGCTCGCGGCGGGGATGGCCGCCGGCATAGGTAGCCTGTTCGGGGCTGAAAACGTGCTTGTGCGGGCACACAGGAACCCGCCCCAGCCGATCGGGGGCTGGAGCGCATCGGACCGGCGCAGGCTCGACGAAGCCAGGGCGAGGGAAACGGAGGAGCTGAACAGGCGGGCGCAGGCGCTCGGCGATGCCGTTGGCAGTCGTAGTGAGACGCGCGTGCTCGACGCGGACGCCACGCTAGCCCTCCTGCTCGTGGCCGAGGAGGGAGACGAGCGCAAGACTCTGCTCGCCGTAGGGAGCCGGGGCCTCAGTGGGATGGGCCGCGCGAGGCTGGGCAGCGTCTCGACCAACATCATTAGAGCGGCGAGAGGTCCTGTACTCATCGTCTCGAGGCCCGCGGAGGAGATCACCACCCGGGCTTCGCGGGAGACCATCGCAGCCGCTCCACGATCCAGGCCGGCCACCCCGTCAAGCCCACGATAGGACCGTAGATCCTTGGGAGGTGAAGGCGATGGCAAACTTCCTGATAGGGTACGGCACCGGAGATGGCCAGAGCCTCACAGAGGAGTTCCTCAGAGAGTGTACTCGTGAGGATGTGCGGGGACGCGGGTAGGGGGCCCCATGCTACCTGTCAGGAGCGGACTGACCTTCGCCTACACTCTATCAGGGGTGCTGGCGGTGATGCTTCTCGTGTCCTCGGTGGCCGGGCTGCTCTACGGGAGCCGGGGTCTCTACGAGCCGTACCCTGCCGCCCTGGCCGGCCTCGTCGGACAGGACGCGATAACGCTCGCATTAGGGATCCCGTTGCTGCTCGCCTCGATGTGGATTACGCGCCGAGGTTCG
>DASSJP010000222.1:0-2599 GCA_035691165.1 Rubrobacter sp. | reverse complement strand
TCTCCGAGAGACTCCTTTAGCACGTTGGGTTTGTCACTATTTCGCTCTATGTCTTACTACGTCAATATCGTGGTCGCCATACCCACCCGGATTGGCGTCTGAGTACCGTCCAGGTGTACCAGGGCGGATACGACCAAAGGTGACCGATCCCACGCCCAAGACTTGCCTGCTCATGTATGTTCGTGAGCGGCCCTCAAACGAGCTGAACGGTACTGCCACGAAGCACCAATCCTTAGACGACTGATGTGCCCGTACCTGGAGCTCTCCCCCGCGCCTTGTGGTCTCCAGCGCCTTGTGGTCTCCAGCGCCTTGGCCCTCCGCCCAGCGGCGTGCATAGCCTCCACGAGTAGGCTGATAACTGCACCCTCTAGCACGAACACGACGAGCCGCAGGCCTTCTCCGAAGCCTCTGATCTCAAACGAATACTGCGGAGAGAGGGAGAAGTACCGGCTGAGCAGAGCAGAGAGCCCGACAGCCACCAGTCCAGGCCCAAGTCCACCGAACCAGGCAGCAGCGATGAAGGCGGCAAAGAACACCAGGAAGGGACTGGCGTCCGGGCTAATCCCGAACAGAGGAACTAGCAGCGCCTGGAGCGCCAGCGCTACGGAGCGGCCGTAGCCGCCGTGGCGCACCATCGGCGGTCGGCGAAGTCAGCTCGGCGAGCGACTCGTCCTTGGCGACTACGTGCCCTTCTGTGCGCGTGGCAGGCATGTCATCTCTATGGTGTGAGCACCCTCATCGTTTCTTCAGATGTAGTATGTGAGACTGTATTCACCCCTGCGTTGAAGGTTACGCCCAACGGGTCTAAGGCGCTCTTGATGTTCTCAGGGTACGCTGATCTCTTTCGGAGCGTCATGACCTGCTTCGGGTTTGTCGTGTCTCTCGGCAGATAGTTCAATTGATCATCGTAATGATCCTCTCGGGGCCCTTGATCGTCATCTGCTAGTTCATTGCGGGATTGGGAGACCTTCCTTACTTTCCAAGCACCCCTGCCAACTCTAGCAGCTTCAAGTCCAACTCTTTCTTGTTAGCCACCACCTCCGGTAACGGCCTGCCAGCGACCTCTCCCCTCACGATCCCAACCATTAGCCCCTGTTCGCCCCTGGCAAGGTGCTCTGTCGCAGCCGCACCAAGCCTTGTGGCGAGCAGCCTGTCTGAGAAGCTTGGGGTTCCACCACGCTGGACGTGCCCTAGGGTCGTTACTCGCAACTCGAAGCCGATCCGGCCTCTGTACTCGGCGAAGTGGCGCTCCATCGGCCTGGCGCTGTAGCGGGCGCCCTCTGCGACGACTACCAGCGCGTGGGCCTTGCCCCGCTCGTAGGCAGCCTGCAGCTCGGCGGCCACTTCATCAGGATCCGTCTCCACCTCGGGGATTACAATGGCCTCCGCTCCACCTGTGATGCCGGCCATCATGGCAAGATACCCGCACTCTCGTCCCATCACTTCTACCAGGAACGCTCGTTGGAGAGAGGAGGCCGTTACCTTCAGCCTGTCTATGGCTTCCAGAGCGACGTTTAGGGCTGTGTCCACGCCGATGGTGATCTCAGACCCGTAGAGGTCATTGTCTATGGTCGATGCGACCCCGACCACAGGGACCCCCATCTGGGATAGGGTGTGCGCCCCCGCCTGCGAGCCGTTTCCTCCTATGACGACCAGGGCTTCGACGCCGAGGCGCTCGAGCTGCCCGACGGCCAGATGTCGTCCGCGCTCGGTCCTGAACTCCATGCAGCGAGCGGTACTCAAGATCGTGCCGCCTTGCTGAATGATGCCGCCAACGTCGCGGGCCCCGAGCGACACGGCGTCGCCCGCGAGGAGGCCAGCGTAGCCGCGCTTGACGCCCAAGACCTCCCAGCCCTCCTCGATGCCGGTCCTAACGACGGCCCTGATGGCGGCGTTCATGCCCGGGGCGTCTCCTCCGCTGGTCAGCACGGCGATGCGCCTCATGCCAACTCCTCCTCCGTAGAATATCGACTCATGGGGAGACCCCTCATGAGCCGTGGCGATCGTTCGGTGGTGATCGCTTCGGCAGCACGTAGGCCCATCCTCGGTTTCCGCATCGCGGACACTTCAGGTACTTCCTGCCTCCGCCCCCGGTCGGCCATTGTGGGCTCAGGAGATCCACCCAGGTGGAGATTTCGAACTCGTTGGCGCAGTGCGGATCAGGGCACCGGTAGACGAAGTTCCTGGCATGCCACCGTACCAGACGGAGCATGCCCGCGAAAGTGAGTATAGTCCAGAGTCCTGTTCCAGCGCGGCCCAGTGGGATCAGCAAGACCGCGCCCAAAACCGTAAAAACCACGTAGGCTACGAGATAGACCACCGTCCACCGATCCTTGGCCTTTCCTCTATCGTCCACAAGCGCTCCTTCTCGCTCCATTTCTATTCTCGGCGTGGGATTCTGAGGAACGGCCCTAAGACCACTCTCATGGATATCGATTGCCGTCCAAGCGTCACCCCTCTTGCCGCTTCCTCCAACTCCAGCGATTTTGGGAAGCAGCGGTTCGTCGTTATGGAGTTATGGACGGGCGCCCCCACCTTGCCGTATCTCTGCTCGGTTGAACTGTTCATGTTCACATAGATCCGTGCTCTCGCTTGATCG
>DASSJP010000221.1:0-3008 GCA_035691165.1 Rubrobacter sp. | reverse complement strand
GCTCCCGGTCCGTGGCTTGCCTGGACGATCGGACCGGGGACATGCTCAAGAGGATCGTGTCCGTTCGGTTACCAAAATGATCCTTTTGGGTGATGCGCCCTCGCCCGCCCGGCGTGTAAGCTGCTTCATGGCACATCGGGTAGGGTGGGCCTGGCGTTCCGTCCTCCGCCCCGACGCAGAAAGGTAGTGGCGATGAGAAGAGTTGTTCTTCTATTGGTCTCGATGGCGGTGGCGGTCTTGGTGGCTACCGGGGTGGCCATGGCGGTAGAGAAGATCGGCACCAACCGGGGAGAGAAACTCTTAGGGACCGATAGCCGCGACAGCCTCTATGGCAGAGGCGGCAACGATACCCTGCGCTCTTTTTTGGGAAACGACGAGCTCATAGGCGGCTCTGGCAACGACAAGGCCCAGGGCGGTCCGGGCGCCGACGAGCTCTACGGCACCTCGGGCGCCGACACGCTGATCGGCGGAGACAACAACGACGGCATCTACGGGGGAGTAGGCGACGATGGCGAGCTGGTCGGCGGTGATGGCACCGACGACATCTCGGGCGGCTGGGGCGACGACCTGATCAGAAGCCGCGACGGCTTGGGAAACGACTTCGTCAGTTGTGGCCCCAACCACGATACCGCCTTCGTGGACCCCGGGGACACGGTGTCCGGCTGCGAGGACGTGGACGACGGCACCTAAAAGCGGGCACAACGACGCCGCTGTACATGGCGACGGATCCGGGGCCAGGCCCATCAGCCTGGAACCACCTCTCGCACCAATTCACCCAAGTGCGTGGAGAAACTGTTTGGAAATTCTCAGTCACGTGTCAGCCTCCTCACCATCAGCCGGATCATGGCAGCGTAAACATACGCCTCCGCACTGGCACACAGCCTCTCGTAATCCTTGCTCATCCTCCTGTTCTGGCCTAACCACGAGAAGGTCCGCTCCACTACCCATCTACGGGGCAAAGCCACATACCCTCGCGGGGGCATGAGCTTTTGCCAATCGACCTTTCGGCCCTCCTTGGCCAACTCCTGTGCCCATACTTTCGCTACCTCCTCCGGTATGGGCTTATTAGGCTTGCGTACGATCTGCACGCTCAAGCCCATCACTTCCTCGGCCCACCGCTTGCCCCTGCCTTCATATCCTGCATCAAGCCACAAGTGCTTCAGGCGAGAGAGCCCGGCTCGCGCCGACTGAAGTAGGAGCCTGAGCCCGTCCTGCTCGGGGACCTTGGCGCTGTGCCCCTTGGCCTTCAAGACCAACCCTTCTCAAGGTCCACCAAGAGGTGGCGCTTAGAATGCCTCGAACCTTCTTGTTCCCGTCGTATCCTCTTTGCTCGCCACCGACTCCGGTGGTCTTGATCGTCTGGGAGTCGGCAATCCCTGCGCTGGAGAGCGCATTCCTGCCCGAACGCAACCGCAAGACCTCGCCTAGCGTAGCGTTGATGTGCTCGAAGGTGCCGTCCGCGCGCCACCTCCTAAACCACCACTAAACGCTCTCCCAAGGTGGAAAGTCCTTGGGCAGAAGCCTCCAGGGACAGCCGCTCTTCAGGAGGTAGAAGATGGCGTTGAGGATCTCGCGTGGGCTGTGGGTCCTCGGTCGTCCCAGCTTTTGGGGAGCCGGAACATGAGGCTCGAGGGCCTCCCACTCGGCGTCGGTGAGATCGGTCGCATAAATCCTGTTCATGCTCAGGAGCGTACGTCATCGTCTCATCCCACTCGCTTTTCCAAACAGTTTCGGAAGGTGCGCTCTCCGAAGTCCATATCCGGCAGCCTGCATGAAATCACCTATGGCGGGCGAAAAACCAGCTTCCTCTGACCGCTACATCTTGCGCAATGAATAAAGTAGCCCCAGGGCGAATGTAGAGGGGCGCATTCATTGTTCCTTGTCCTCGGGTAACCCCGGAGCGCGAGATCGCGGGCTACTAACCTCCGGCGTACTCCTTGAGCCGCTCCTCGAGGACGCGTTCGCTGTCGTGCAGGCCGCCCACGCGGTTGCGCGCGGTCCACAGCCGGCGGTGCTCGCCGAGGATCGTACGCATGTCGGAAGCGAGCTCCTCGCGTTTTTTGGCGGAGTCCAGGGTTCCTTCGAGCATCGCCGTCCCCCTGTTGCAGGCATGCAGCATCATCCTCGCGGCGTTGGCGAACTCGTCCCTCGTGAGCTCCGCGTCCTCCCTTTCCATTCGCGCGATTTCAAGCGGCCCGATTATGGAGGTGATGTACTCGGCGGCCTGACCGAGGCTTTCGACGGTAACACCATCCGGGACCGGAAGATCCGGAGTCTGCGTCAGCAGGTGAAAGAGGACCGTGGAGTTGTGGGGAGCCGGCCCGGCTTTCTTGTGCGCGTCGCCGAGGTCGTGGCTCAATTTGCCCATGACGCCCACAGCGTCGCGGAAGGCATGGACGTCGAGGGCGGCAGTGAAGTCTTCGTCACCGTTGGTCTCGTAGCACCATGGCATCGCCGCCCCGGCGGCGAACCCGAGGTAGCTTACCGGCAGGTATTGCGTGTGGTTGTTGTCGCCCCAGTCGGTATTTAGCAGCCCGATGGCGCCGTGCCTGAGTCCGTTTTCGGTGGCGTTGCGGACGTTGGCCAGGCAGTTGGAAGTGCGACCTGCGATCGTGTTCCAGGAAGATGTTCCTGGACACACGAAGAACGGCATGCCCGAACGCGCGAACTCGGCACCATGTTCGTCAAAAGGATGGTCCGCCTCGTAGCCCCACTCCAGCACAACGGCGTCCCGCGGTAGCTCGGGGACGAAATCCGGGTGCTGTATGATGATGTCTCCCCAGAAATGCATCGTGCGGCGGTGTTCCTTCACCAGCTCGTAGATCCCGAGCAGGTAGTCCAGATAGATGCGGCCAGTTCCCTTTTCCTCGGCGGCTTCGGCGCTCCTGCACCTGCCCACGTCCCAGGTCTCGTCGCAGCCCACGTTGAACTTCTCGCTGGAGAAATGAGGGAGCAGCTCCGAGAAAAGCTCGCCCATGAACTCCACGCTCCGCCGGTCCGTGGGGTTC